>NZ_JCACKS010000083.1:2664-10425 GCF_059505505.1 Pelatocladus sp.
ACACGGAAACGTCAACCCAGAAGCTGCTGCAAGGAAGACGGAAGTTGCTACAGGGAAGGTCACACATACCAGTGAACTCCAAATTATTGAAACCGCAGGGAGTATCAAAACATATTTATAAACACTTGTGCCAAACATCACTTCAAAAAAAATTCTGGATGTGCTATCATAAGCAAAATCCAGAATTTACATCATGTATTTTAAAGAAAAGTACTGATAAAATTTGTATAAAATCATTCCACAGTTACGCTCTTGGCGAGGTTCCGAGGCTGATCCACATCCAAGCCGCGACGGGCAGCTATATGATAAGCCAATAGTTGTAAGGGAACTACCGTCAGAATGGGAGAAAGTAATTCATCTACAAAGGATACAGGAACTAAATCATTAAAGATTTCTGCGGCTTCTCCATCTTTAACAGGTGTAACACCAATTAACCGAGAATCTCTGGCTTTTGCTTCTTGGGCATTGGAGATCACTTTTTCATATACACTACCAGGAACTGCGATCGCCACTACTGGTACTTTGGCATCTAATAAAGCAATAGGCCCATGCTTCATTTCTCCAGCTGGATAGCCTTCTGCATGAATATAACTAATTTCTTTTAATTTCAACGCCCCTTCCAAAGCAATAGGAAAGTTTATTCCCCTACCCAAAAAGATAAAATCTTGAGTTTCAGCAAATTCATGTGCTAATTGTTCGGTTAATTTTTCTTGACTTTCTAAAGTTGCTTCCATTTCTTTGGGAATCTGGCGTAACCCTTTGAGAATATCTTCTAGGTTTTCTAGGGGAAGTGTTTGACGACTATAAGCCAAATCCAAGGCTAAAGCATAAAATGCCATCAATTGAGCAATAAAAGTTTTTGTCGCCGCTACGCCAATTTCAATCCCAGCGAGGGTATTAATCATATGGGAAACCATGTATCCCAGACTGCTTTCAGGACGATTGGTGATGCCTAAAAGTCGCGCTTGATACTTTGGTTCTCTACCCTGGCGGCGTTCTTGTTCCATTGCCAAGGCTGCTAGTGTATCAGCAGTTTCACCTGATTGAGTCACGCCAATGGTTAGTGTATTGGGTGTCAGGGGTGAGGGAGCGTAGCGAAACTCGGAGGCATAATGTACTTGAGTGGGAATTTGTGCTAGTTGTTCGAGTAAGTATTTGCCGATTAAAGCTGCGTGCCAACTAGTACCACAAGCGACAATGTGAATTTGTTCTATATCTGCGTAAAATTCACTTGCTAAACCAATATTGATGGGAGATCTGCTACTGTTTCCTGGATGCCAATCGGTGTTAAAGTATGCTTCTAAACAAGCCCTGACTACTCCTGGTTGCTCGTAGATTTCTTTGAGCATGAAGTGCTTGAATCCTTGTTTTTCTACCATCATCGGATTCAAACTGAGTAGCCGGGGATGTTTCTTCAATCTTTGGCCAGCAAAGTTATAAACTTCTACCCCCAAAGGAGTCAGACGTGCCAATTCGCCATTTTCTAGGGGTAGTACCGCCTTGGTATGGGAAATAATCGCGGGAGTATCAGAGGCGCAGAAAAACTCTCCTTGACCAAAACCAATGACGATGGGTGCTTGCTGACGAACAACAATTAATTCATCGGGATAGTCAGCGCTGATAATGGCGATCGCAAACGCACCTTGTAATTCATTAACAGCTTTTCGCACAGCCTCTAAAAACACAGAATCGGAATTACTCTGTCCAAAAGCGATTTCTTCTTTGAGAAATTGAGCGATGAGGTGGGGAATTACTTCTACATCAGTATCTGAACGAAACTGGTATCCTTGCTGTTTGAGTTCCTCACGCAACTTAGAGTAATTTTCAATAATTCCATTTACTGCTACCGCTATCCGCATTGCTGTATCCATGTGCGGATGAGCATTGTACTCTTCTGGTTTTCCGTGAGTAGCCCAGCGAGTATGACCAATACCAATTTGAGCAGGACTTTGTAAATGTTCTAACTTGGAACGTAGGTTAGATAGTTTGCCTTTAGCTCGGACACAGTTAACTTCGTCTTCCCAAATCGTTGCAACTCCAGCAGAGTCATAACCTCGATACTCTAGTTTTTCCAGCCCAGATAAGAGAATTTCTGTCGCCGTTTGAGTCCCTACATAACCGACGATACCACACATTACTCACACCACTACAATTTCAGGATGATTAAATTCCAGTATAGATGCTAAGTAAAAGGTGGGAGGGGAAACAATTCAAAATTCAAAATTTGGAAGATAGTGTGAGGGGATCGGGAATCGGGGACAAGGGAGAATTATTTAACAAGTCTCTTCTCAATGACCATTGACAATTGACTAAATACTAAGATTTTTTAATTTTTATAAAAAACGAGAAATTTATAGGGTAGACGTTTCTCCCCAATCTAAATAGAGAGGCGATTAATGTCTACCCTACCTTGTAAAAAAAAGTTTGATAATTAATACAGTGACTGCTCCCACACCGACCCGACCCAATCGGGTATGGTGTGGGCTTTTTCTAGCTTTTAGTAAGCTAGACCCATGCTGCGAGTTGTTTCAGCCCCCAGATATACTCGGATGCTCAAGAAGTCAGTGGGGCAAGCAGTTTCACAACGCTTGCAACCAACACAGTCTTCTGTACGGGGGGAAGAAGCTACTTGATTAGCTCTACAACCATCCCAGGGAACCATTTCCAATACGTCTGTCGGGCAAGCGCGGACGCACTGGGTGCAGCCAATGCAGGTATCGTAAATTTTTACGGTATGAGACATTAAAAAACTCCTAAATGAGGTGTTCTTCTCCGCGAAAGAATCATAATCAAGGCTTAGTTTACCGCAGTGACTCATCTGTCGTAATCAAAAGGCTACATAACTTTAAACAATGTAATAGGATTGGGGAACAGGGATTGGGGATTCTCCAGAGGAGACGCTACGCGTAGACGCGCAAGCGGCTTCTGACAGAGTACGAGGATTGGGGAACGGGGATTGGGGAAGGTAGGGGTCCCCTGGAGGGGATAAGGGGCAGGTGGGGCCCCCTCATTTCAAGGGTAGGGATTTTGTATTTGGTCATTTTTTGACTATTTCAGCCGATTTAAGAATCCGGAAACGACCAAACCACGTTGAACATTTGAGAATTTTCTCAACTATTTTCGCTCTGCTAAAAACCCTACCCATGAAAGGGGGCCCCCTCTGGGGAACTCGGGGCCCCCACTCCCAATACGGTTCGGATAAGACAAATCGATTGGCATTTAAACCCTGTAGAGACGTTGCACTGCAACGTCTCTACATTCCCAAATCATGCGAAAAATCCTTAACCGAACCGTATTGCCCCCACTCCCCCCAAGGGAGTGGGGATTAGGGGCGAAGGGGTAATGGGGATTGGGGAACGGGGAATAGGAAACGCAGGGCTGGCTGCTGCTCAATAAATTTTGTGCATATCTAGGCAAATATCGGCATGATTGCCCAGATTCTTCCGTAAACTTTGCATTGAAGCAACGTATAATATAAATACGCTTGATTAGTGCGGGATGCAAAAGCTTACGAGGTTGTGAAAACTTTGAAACACTTGGCACAAACTAATTGTAAAAAACTGAATATTTTTTTAAGTCTCGTACTGAAATAAATTTCAGTATCTCTAACTGGGAATTAGTGGTCAAGGAACCGGAGTCACCAGGCGAAGGGACTAAACGCAAGCGCGCTTCTAATTGAGCAAACTTATACCGTGGAGTTGGGCTTACGTATATTTACAGCTTATTGCCTAGATATACATAGGTTTTTAGAAGCGGTACAGGGTGCAGGGAGAGGCTGGAGAATAAACCAATTCCTGATCCCCAATCCCTGATCCCCGACGCTTGCTACAGATTGGAAATATCTTCTACCCACACAAGTTTATCGGCAAAAAAACTAATCTTGAGCGAGTTGTAGAGTTTGCGATCAGCTGTGACAAGCTGGCATTCTTCTGTAAAAGCAAGAGCCATATAAAAACAGTCATTTACAGTCTGTGCTAGAGTGTTAGCCATTTCCACAGCAGTTTCTAATAACAGTGTTGAAGGATAAGTCTGCAACATCATTGCCTTAAATTCATGTATAATCCTTCGGCTTGTTTCTTGAGTAATTTCCCCTAGCTGGACTTTTTTCCACAAAATATGACCAAACTCAGGTAGTAGTAAGTCTGGCGCTAGTAATTCATAAGTTCCGTCCAAAAGACGAGCTGCCTTTTCGCTGTTAATCTCTGGTATGAACCATTTAACAGCCACAGTGGCATCAACAACGTAGCGATTCACTTGTTTTTCTCCTTTCTGAGGAGTTCTGCGCTGTCGGTATGGATATTACCTACTAATTGCAGCCGCATTTGGAAAGCAGCTTCTCTCACCTTTGCCATATTGACTTGCTTGCTTGAAGTTGCCTCACTTTGTACTGCCATCTCCAAGATGCGTTTGATTTCTGCTTGCAAAGAGTGACCGTGCTGTTTGGCAAGGATTTTCAGCTTTTCTAGGATGATGGGGTCTAGGTCTTCAACCAAGACTTGAGCCATAATTGACTTTTTATTAGTTTGTTATATGGATTAGCTTTTTGAGATTATAGCTTGCTGTTATGGAATTAGACCCCAAGAAGCGATCGCAATCAATGCGAGAATGGCTCGATTTATTGGGGTTAAGTGGGGAAACTAGCACAACTGAGACACCTACACCGCCTAAACCAGAACCAAAAATTAATTGCATTGCTGTGAGTGCGATCGCTATCCCCACTTTGCCGCTCTAGTTTTTTTTCGTTTGGCTATTGCAATCTTAGAAAAAGTTTGCTACATTAATTAATCGTTGAAAACAAATGTTTTCGCCGGGATAGCTCAGTTGGTAGAGCAGAGGACTGAAAATCCTCGTGTCACCGGTTCAAGTCCGGTTCCTGGCACTTAAGATAAAACCCCTGGTAAGCAAGACTTCCAGGGGTTTAGTGTCTCCATAAAAACCCCATTTCAGCCGTTTTTGGTGGTGTAAATCTGGTGTAATTTTATGCCACGTTGGACATTTTTGGACGGGGTTAGTCAAATTATTGGGGTAAAGTTGGGGTAAATCAGGGCGCGCTGATTGACCTATTTCAAGAGTTGCCTGATGAAAACCCAAATGTCTCAACGCAAGGCTTCTAAGGGAACTGTCCAAATTAAAAACTCAAATGAACGCCTGCAACTCGTTTTTAGCTATACCGGAAAACGTCATTATCTTTCGACAGGTTTTACAGATACGCCAGCCAATCGCAAGTTGGCGGAAATGAAGGCTAGGCAAATAGAGCTAGATATTCTCTCTGGCAATTTTGACACAACTCTAGCCAAGTACAAACCAGAGTTGTTGCTGAGTACCGTTACCCCAACTTTTACCCCAAAAATTACACCAGTTGTTGAAGCCGAACCATCTCTGGTGGAGTTGTGGGAGAAGTACACCGACTTTAAGCGCCCTGGTTTATCGCCTAGTACTCTAGCGAAAGACTTTTGTAAAATCTTTCGCTGCATCAATTTTCATCTGCCAATCAAAACCTTGGATAGTGCAGTAGCAATTCGAGACTGGTTAATTGCCAATAAAACCCCGAATACAGCCAAACGAATCCTGACACAACTTTCAGCTTGTTGTGATTGGGCAGTGAAATCTCAGTTAATTAAAGAAAATCCATTTGAGAATATGGCAACTGACATAAAGATTCCCAAGGCAGACAAGGAAGACAGTGATATAAATCCCTTCAGCCGGGATGAACGTGACAGAATTATCGAAGCATTCAAAAATAACCGCTACTACAAACACTATGCCCCATTCATTGAATTTCTTTTCATGACAGGCTGTAGACCATCTGAAGCTGTTGGTTTGCAATGGAAACACATTTCTAAAGACTTCAGTTCTATCCGGTTTGAGCAAGCTGTAGTAATTTCTGAATCTGGACTAACCTGCAAGAAAGGCTTGAAAACTCAGAAGAAACGAACCTTTCCCGTCAATGCTCGTTTGGCTACACTACTAAAATCGATCAAAGCCAATACTGTCTGTGCTGATGCAAAGATATTTCCTTCACCCGAAGGAGGATGGATTGATATTCACAACCTGACTAATCGAGGTTGGAAATCGATTCTAGCAAAGCTTGATGGGATTGAATATCGCAAGCTTTATCAAACGCGACATACTTTTATTACACTGGCATTGGACAATAAGATGGATGTGAAAGACGTGGCTAAGTTAGTGGGTAATTCGCCGGAAGTTATTTATCGACACTATGCAGGACAAAGTAGAGACATTGTTGTGCCAGATTTTTGAGAAAGCTATTTGATTAGAAGTTTCTGATTGCTCATTATAGCGTTTCCTATGCTAATGAAGTATAGCTAGACTTCATAGTGGTACTTAGACAAAAAGTAGCCATAAAAAACACTCAAATGCATATACAGAGAGACTTTGACATCGTTTTGCCTAGTTTCTTGATATATCTGGGTTTCAAGCATTTTTGATCCTTTGGGGTATTTCCCTTGCGCTGTATGGGTTTGAGGCTTGTTTCTGCCTTAAAAATGTCTAAGTCCCAATAGATAAATCATTTCAACTTTGAGAATGTACCTCATCTGAGCGAGAACCGCTATAAGCTGGCATAAATATTATGAATTGCCAGTTGATGAGCGATCACCTGTATTCTTCACATTTCCTATAGGCTTACCAACCAAATGTTGTGCCGTAATTCTAAATAGAATTCGCCCTTCGATTAGAACGTTTCTGATTGCTCAGTAAGCTGGCATGATATACATCTATTGCCCGATAGTGAGCGATCGGATCGTGGCGATTTTGCAACCAGTCTTGTATGAGTTCTAAGTTGTAGCGAACACAACGACTATTAATCCGCACCCAGTGTATCCCTTCAATCCACGTTCCATCAAGCCGATATTTCTTGAGTGTGGCAAAGCTGAGATTCAGATGCTCCGAGGCTTGCTGTTTACTTACAAATTTAAACATAGTTTGAGCATCATATAAATCTTTTTGAAACTTTACTTTGAGAATTTTCAATATTGGCACAAAAATTGTTATTTTTTTTATTTTTCCTATCTTCTTAAAGAAGAAAGAATATTCCAACCTATTTAAATAAATCTGTCTCGTTAAAATTCAACAGATAAAAGAGGTTAGATATTATTGGTCTATTTGGAATCATTTATACATAATTATTTTTGCTTTGACAAGTTTGATTGAGCAACATCAAATCAACTTTGACTGACTTCATCTCACACAAATCAATAAAAAATCACCGAATTACTAAACTTGATACTGATTGCAAAATCATTAACTATCACTAAAGCGATAGGGTTGTTTAGCACTAAAGCAATAAATTAATTCACGTCTTTAGAAAGAGTACTATCCAAAGCCTTTAACAGAAAATAGGCATAATGATTTCTCAAGTCCAATCTTATGGTTGAGGCAATTATTTGCTCTTTCATCACCGAACCTCAAGATTTACAATACATCTTTGATGTAGTTAATCAAGTATTAGATAATAATCATGTATTAGGCTCTATCAAAGATGTACAAACTGCTTTAAAAGAAGTCAGCTTAGAACACGGTAGGGAAATTCAAATGAATTTGATATTTGAGGAAAACTACCTAACCGGATTTAACTTTTCGTTCAAAAATAAACCTACAAAAACTACTGCTACAATTCCTTTTAAACAACAGGAAATTGAGATGCAGATCGAAAGCGGTTGTATTATATTCCATGAACCGCCCATCACAACTATTGATGTAGCGACAACCGAAGTTAAAGGCAATCTTTCAATTTCTGAC
>NZ_JCACKS010000084.1:0-10222 GCF_059505505.1 Pelatocladus sp.
AAGTTGGAGAATTGTAATCTAAAATACTCGCAAGTGAGTAAATTGACACCAGTTTCTCATCCATCTCCTTACCCCATCGGAGAAATTTGTTACCATTGCGCTCTTGAATCTGACTAGGTGTAGGAATCAGGATTTGTTCAACAGCCTCATCAACAAAGGCATAAGTTTTGCAGCCAACCCCACAGATAAATAACTGAGCGATTGTCAAACTTAAAGGAATCTGCAATATGAATTTAGTACCCTGATGCAGTTCAGAATTAACTGTAATTTCACCTTGAAGAGATTTTAACTGGTTCCGCACTACATCAAGTCCAACACCACGCCCAGAGAGGTCATTGACCTGGGACGCCGTGGAAAACCCCGGCTCAAACAGTAAATTAGTCAGCTGAGTCTGGTTTAGATTATTTGCCTGTTCAACAGAGATTAGTTCTCGTTCTACTGCTCGTTGTCGGATCTGATCGAAATCTAGGCCATTTCCGTCATCCTGTACTTCAATTACGAGATATTTATTTTGGTGATAGGCAGAGATTTTGATTTCACCCTTTTCTGGTTTACCTCGCTGTTGCCGGACTGTTACAGGTTCAATGCCATGATCAAAGGCATTGCGTACTAGATGTAGTAAGGGATCAAATAGCTTTTCTGCCACAGCCTTATCGACTAGCACTTCATTTCCATACAGTTGCAACGAAATCGGCTTATTGTAGAGGGTTTTTAGCTGTTGCAGAATCTGGGGAAAGCGACCAAATATCTCACCTAGAGTTAACATTCGGGCTTCGATTAATGCACCCTTAGTGATGTTCAGTAGTTGCTGCTGCTTTTGTGATGTTTGCTGAGAGGATCGATTCAGTAGATCAATAGCTTCAGCAGTTTCTGCTAGTTGCACCGTATGATCTAGAAGTGATTGAATCAGGTAAGCGCTGTCATTGTGCTTTTGAGTAGGTACAACACCTGACGATCGCATAGCCTTAGAGGCTTTGCGGGCTTTCTTGCTAGAAGATTTGCCAATTGTTTGCGATCGCTCTAGCAAGCTAATCTGATGCTTGTATTGGTCTTGAAGTTGAATGAGGAGTTTTTGATGCTGTTTTATCTGGTTGAGAAGCGTTTTATTGCTAGCTTGTAGCTCTTCAATCTGAAGCGACTGATGATTTTGGTTAGTGACTAGTTCTCCAATCGAGTAATTGAGTTCGTCTAGATGCTTAACACTAACCCGGACTATAGGAGACGGTGAAACTTGATCTTTAGGAGGTAGAGGATTTACAGGACTAATCGATTGCTTCGGTTCAGGGGAATTGTAGACGGAACTGAAGTCTTGCTCCCAGTTTGCATCCTGTTCTAATTGTGTAAAAGCTTCTAAGTGTTGGTGAATAATTGGCTCAATTGGGCTTGTCTGTTGCCCCCAGATGCTTTCTATAGAGGGAATTTCTTGATCATCGTCGGTTTCAGAGACAGAGGTCAAAAAAAGTGTCTCAGATTCAGTGGTTTGAATAGCAAGTTGTTGTAACTCAATCGAAGGTTCACCACCTTGGACGCGATCGCCTGCTAGTACAGCAGCTTGTCCGACTTGTAAGTCTCTCAGAGCAAGCTCAGCGATGACTACTGCTTGGTGTGGCTGGTGATTCAAAGCACTAAGCACTGCTTGGGCGATCGCTCCAAATCCCGATAGATTCAAAGACTCAGCTAAACCCAGGAAAACTTCAGCTTGAGTCCGCAATAGGCGGGCAATTTCTTCGGGCTGACCATTGTCTAAAATCGTGGCAATTTGCTCTAAGCGCTGAGTCACGCCCACTTCAAATAGGGATTGGGTTAAATCGAAGCCTAACTCTGCTGAGGTCGGAAGGTATGCTTCCTGAGCAAAAAAGTCTCCTAATTTTTCTTGTAGTCGGGCAAAAATAGCAGCAGTTCGATCTAAAATTTCAGCCTGATTTACCGAACCACCAGTAAGTTCAGCAACTAAAGGTAGTCGTAAACATTCAAATCCCTCAAATAGTAAGGCTTCAACTTCTGGATCAATAACCACATTGGGTTGACACAGAGCTTTAAAAATATCTTCTAGAGAGTGAGCTACCGTGGCAATGGTTTCTAATCCCACGCTCGTTGCTGCTCCTTTCAAAGTGTGGGTAGCTCTCATTAAGTCATTGACTTGATTGATACCACAATTTTCTCTGAGGTTCAACAAACCTTGTTCCAAAGCTTGTAAAAGTTCTGGTGCTTCTTGTAGAAAGTACGGATACGTTTGCTCACGAATAGTCGGGTCTAGGGACATGCTATTTGAGATTTTGGATTTACTATCTGGGGGATCGGGGATTGGGGAAAGGGGATAAGAGGTAATGGGGGTTGAGGAAAGGGGATTGAGGAAAGGGGAGACAAGGGAGAATAATTTAATCCCAATCCCCGAACGCAAGTGCGTCTCCTCTGGAGAATCCCCAATCCCCGATTCCCGATCCCCGATCTCCGATCCCCTTTCCCCGATCCCCAACAAATTTAGCTGACTTTGAATTGTTCGCTTTTGGATTGGAGGTCTTGGGCTGTTGTTAGCAGTTCTTTAAAAGATCCGGAAATTGTTACAGAATCTTTAGAAGTCTTGTTGGCAATGGCTGCAACTTTTGTCATGATTTGAGTTACTAATTGACATTGCTGAGTCTGTTGTTGGGTTGTCTGAGTGATACCTGTGACTCGTTGGCTAATTTGAGTTGTGGCGTTTACAATCGCATTGAGATTCTGACGGGCTTCATTCACAACAGTAGTTCCTGATGTCACCTGTTGAATACCCATTTCCATAGCCCTCGAAACTTCTGCTGTATTCAGTTGAATTTCTTGCACCAGTTCCTCAATCTCAGTGGCTGCATTTGCAGACTGACGAGCGAGCGATCGCACTTCGTCAGCAACGACGCTAAAACCACGCCCAAATTCTCCAGCGCGGGTGGCTTCGATTGATGCATTCAAAGCCAGCAGTTGAGTTTGAGTTGTAAAACCACTGATCAAGTTAACGACTTTGGAAATCTTCTGTGACGATTCAGAAAGGCGTAGAAGTCGGTGGTTGGTTTCGATCACTGTTTCTCGGATTTCTTCCATCTCATCAACAGTGCGATCAATGGCTGCATCCCCTGCAATCACGGTCTGGTTTGCTTGTTGGACTGCGGCCTCGACTTCCTGAGCGTTCATTTTTACTGCTGCGGTCGAGCTAACCATCATCTGAATTTGTTCGAGGGCTTGTTCAAGAGCTTGGAATTGGTCTTGAGCTTGAGCTGCAAGCTTAGTAATCGCAGAGCCATTTCCTTGACAGATTTGAGTAACCTGATTTGCAGCGCTTTGCATTTGGGTGACGATTTGCCGTAAGCTGCTAATCGTGTTGTTATAAGCATCGGCGACGGTACCTACCTCTGTGTCTGTAACGGGAGCGCGGACGGTGAGATTACCTGCTAATGCAGGTCGTACTGCTGTGAGTAATTGAATCACTTCCTGTTGCAGCTGTTCTTTGGCACTCTTGTCTCGGTAAGCAGCTTCCGCTAATTGTTGTGATTGGTGTTGCAATTGCTTTATATACTCTCCCTGCTGGATAGCAATGTTGAGTTGAGCAGCAATTTGTTTGACAAATTCTACATCTGTTTCCTGCCAATACCGAGGCCCGCTACACTGGTGGATACAAAACAAGCCCCAAAGTTCTTCCCCTTTGAGTAAGGGTACAACTAAGTTGCCTCGTACTTGAAATTGAGAAAGAACATCGATATAACAATTTGGAATATCTGCTTGATAAATATCATTGATGACACAGAAGCGTCCTTTTCTGTATTGTTCAGCCATCTGTTTGCTGAAGCAATGATCTGTGACTTTGACTGCTAAGGCTGAAATATAACCTGGTCTGACATCTTCGGCAATGGTTTCTCCGTTCTGGTAGTTAGATGCGGTATCAAATTTGAAGAGTGCAACGCGATCAACTTCCATGAAATTACGGATTTCTCGAGCCGTAGTCTGAAAGGTTTTCTGTAAATCGAGGGACTGCCGAATCCGATCAATTGTCTTACCAATTAAATGTTCCCGTTCGGCTGTCTTGGTCAGCTGTTGTGATGTAGTTTGCAGTTGTTCGATGTAGTCTATTTGTCGCATTGCTACATCTATCTGCACGGAAATTTGTTTCAAAGCTCTGACTTCAACATCTGTCCATGAACGAGCTTCACTGCTTTGATAAACGCCGAGTAGACCCCAGAGGTTGTTACCTTTAAAAATAGGTGTGATCACATAAGCTTTAACTTCTATTGCTTCTAAATTTTCGATCGCATCAGGAGAGTGACCAGAAGTGTAAATGTTATTTACCACTGTGCTTTCACGACGGCGATTCAAATCTTCTGGGTTTGCAAAGACAGCTGCTATATATGACTGTTGCCAAGTATCCAAGCCTTTGGTTACTGACTCTGCAACCAGTTCGCCACTACCATCAACATTGTAACGATACATGGCGACGCGATCGCATTTTAGTAACAGCCTAACTGCTTGGTTGGTAATGCGAAAAATGGTGTCCAAGTTCTGGGATTGGAGAATCTTAGGAATGAGTTGGGCGACTGCGTGGTCTATTTGAGCAGCTTTAGCCATCTGCGTGGCTTGTGTTTCTAGCTGTAAAATGTATTCTCGATTTTGCAGAGTTTCACCTAACTGTTGAGCAATCCCACTGAGCAAGGTGACATCAATTTCTAGCCAATGCTTGAAGTTGCTGTGTTGAAATGCACTTAATAAACCCCAGAGTTTTTCTCCTTGTTTAATAGCAACAATCAGGCAGGATTTAACGCCAAAGTACTCCAAGGTTGTTAAATGACAATCAGTCAAACCAGCAGTATAGACGTTATTAATAACGTATGGTTCGTTGTTACAAAATCTGCCGCCTCGGTGTTCTTGGATATACGTGTCTTCCCAAGCACTACCCACTAGTTTGGGCCAGCCCCCAGACTCGGACTCAAAAATAAAGTCACCGAAATAGTCTGGGCGAAATTTATAAATGGCGACTCGCTCTACACCTAATAGTTGTCGCACTTCTTGCACGGCTATTTCGCAAGTGCGGTCTATGTATGAAGCAGAGTTCATCTTTTGGATGATGCTAGGAAGTGATTGTTTATACTTTGTCGTTTTAATTTTTTCTTCTAACAGTTCTATCTGCTGTAAAGCTACTCCCAAATGGCTACTAAACTGAGTCAGAAGTTTAATTTCATCCTCTAGCCAGTGTCTGGAGTCGCTGTGTTCATAAGCACAGAGCAAACCCCAAAGTTGTTGTCCAACAAAAATAGGAGCGATCGCACAAGCTTTAATCTCGAAGTTCTTAAAGGCTTCTAAATAACAACTACTGCCACCAATAATATCATCAACGTCATCTACTACGTAGGGTTGATTGTCACGAAATCGACCACCTTGATGTTGCTGAAGATAGGTATCTTTCCAAGTCTGACCAACTATTGAGTGTAAATTCAGAGGTTTAGACTCAAAGACAAAATCACCAAAATAGTCGGAGTGGAACTTGTAAATGGCGACTCGCTCGACATTGAGCAGTTGCTGTACCTCTCTAGTTGTAGTCTGGAAAATATTTTTTGAATCCATTGTCTGGCGAGTCTTTTCGCTGACGCGAGCTAATGCTTGCTGTTCGTTGCGAAAAATTAATGACTGCAAACTTAGCCTCAGTTCAGTCACAATCTGGTAGAGCAGGCTGATTTCCTGAGCTTCCCATTGGCGGGGATGGGAACATTGCTGCACCACCAATAAGCCAAATAATTTATCTTTAACGAATATTGGCAAGCTGAGGCTAGCTTGCACCTGAAACTGGTTGAGCAGTTGACATTGGTAAGAAGTCAGACCTGTGTTGGCAATATCGTCAATTGCAATGAACGGTTGTTGCTGATAGTCGTCTAGCTGGTTGGCTCCAAAGGCAATTATGGGTAAATATTCCTTCAGGGTGGGTGTATAACCATTGACTATCGACTCTGCTAAGACAACACCTTGGTTTTGACTCTTAATGTAGTATAAGAATACTCTTTCATTTTGTAAGTATTGCTGGACTTGAGTAACTACAGTTGTGAACAGAGTATCAATTGTTTCTGCCTGGCGCATTTGTTTAGCAATGGTAAATAACCAATCCAGACTAATAGAATCTTGGCTCCGGGCTGGTACACTACTGTTACTACTTCGCAATGATGAGTTACCAAAAGAAACAGGGTTGAATCTTGATTCTGATTGCTCTAAGTTCTGCATAGTTGCATTTTCATTTACATCGTCTAATTGATACAACTCTGGTGAATTGACATCCAGGCTTAAATCTTCAGTTTGTTCAGTAATTTCTTGGTTGTCTTGGGTATCACTTTTCATGAGTTGCTTCATGAATCGTGCAATTGGAGAATTTAAGGCTCTCTCTCCTGATGATTTTTCCATAAAGGGCAATGAATAATGGCTTGGAGGTCTAAGACAGCATCGCTGCACCCAGGTATAATTCCTTGGATCAGTGGTATGAGATCAGGTGTAAATAATCCAAATGGCACTACTTGGAGTTGCTCTAAGTCGTGTAATTCAATGTCGTTGACTTGTTGTACTGCAAGTCCAAGTGATTGGTGATTGATTTGAACCACTATGATTGTTATGGCAGTTGAAATTGGCTGCAATTGCAATAGGGATGAGTAACCAACAAAGTTGTTAAAATCCAACAGCCAAAGCATTTCCCCTCGCCAGTTGCATATTCCGATGATGCAATCGGGCATATCCGGAATAGGCAAAATTTCTGTCACATTTATTTGAATAATTTTGGCGATTTGCTCTAAAGGTAACAGCACACTGTCTTGGATTCCTAAAGGGAAGCGGAGTAGACGCACTCTAGTGTCAGGGGGAAGTGGATCTAATATCAACGCTTCCAGGCTGTTGGTTGCTATTAGCTGTGAGTCAGATGATTGCATCATTGCATCTCCTATACAGCAGTTAAGCGCAAGACTGTGTTTGTCAATTCTTTTTGATCTACTGGTTTGGGGAGATAAGCATCCGCTCCTAGCATAGCGCCCCAAAGTTTGTCAACTTCTGTTCCCTTGGTCGAACAAATCACAACTGGGATTTGTGAAGTATTAGTATGAGTCTTTAGTTCACGGCAAAGCTCAAAGCCACTCTGCCCAGGTAAAATGACATCGACAATTACCAGATCAGGTTTTTGTTGACTGAGCTTAATTCGAGCTTCTTCACAATTTGTGGCGCTGACTACTGATAGACCAGCTTGTCTAAGATAATGAGTCAGTACTTCAGTTTCTGTCAAACTATCTTCAACTAAAAGAACCGTGATCATATTTTTATTGTTATACATGACACCAAATTCCTGCAAATCCACACTCCTAGTCTTGAAGCCAATTAGCTTGAAATAATAGCTCAGGGGAAGCTCACCGTTAGCCTTCGACTTTGCTCAGGCTAAAATCCAAAATTCTCAATTCCTCGGATTTATCCGTGGGGTCAATCCAAAATCGTTCGACTGAGCGCTCACGACCAAGTCCAAAATCTAAAATCTAAAATCCAAAATCGTATGACCCCTATTAAGCAGATAAGGGCGAAACTGGCAGATATTGTCGCAAAGCAGATAACACCTTTCCCGGTTCGATTGGCTTTGCTAAAAACCCTGAAGAACCAACAATTTTTGCCCGCACCCGATCAACAATACCATCACTGCTGGTAATAATAATTATCGGGATGTTTTTAAACGATGAAATACGGCGGATTTGAGCGCACACTTCATAGCCGTTTGCTACAGGCATGAGTAAATCCAAAAAAATCAAATCTGGTTTATGCTCTAGCAGCATTGGTAGTGCTTGTATGGAGTCTCTAATATTGATAAATCGATAGCCAGCAGGAGCAAGAATACGCCCCATCATCTCGCTATCAAATCGACTATCTTCGATATAAGCAATTAGAGAGCCAGTGACGGGCTTAACGTAGAAGTTGATGTCTCCAACGTGGGTTAATCCCATCATGCCTTGGTTAACATAAGGCATTATCGATTGCGTTAAAAGTAGTAGGGGTTGTCTTAACTTGGCAGCTAAATCTCTTAGTGTCCAATTACCATTGGCCATCGTGATCAGATTTTTGTAAACAGACTGTGAAGTATTTTGTTGCAGTCCTTCGTTATCCCAAATCACGGGAGCCAGATTAGGAGAGAAGCCAGCTAAACCAGCTTTTTGCCAGATTGTCCAAGCTTTTAATGCATGTTGCCAAGCTTGATCAAGCTGGAGGGAAACCAGTTTTGAGTCAATTAGCTCTTGTGGAAATTTGCTGTAAGCAAGTTGCATTTCTCCATTTTGGCGAGGTAGGTGTACTGCCTGGATAATATCGAACAGAGTCTCTAAAATGTTTCCTCCGATAATTGCTGCTAATTTTGCTTGCGATATTTTTCCCTGTTTTACCTGATTTACTAAAGAACCATAATCCCAATTCTGAGGACGCTCTGTTTTTTGTTGGCACAAATCAGCTGCTAAATGTGGACAGTGTTGATGTAGTTGTCGATTCCAACGACGCAACGGATGTAATTCAGCAGCGCTCCAAATTAAACAACCTTGGTGAAAAAATAAACTCCATATAGCTGCTTGGTTGCCTGAAAAAGTAAAATCTAGCCGACCAGAAATTTGATCACGACTACAAATCTGAATATATTTTGCTAGATCATTGCTATTTTCTATTTTGTAAATAGTTATTGGCAGATCTATTGACCTGACAGATGAAGGAGTCAACATTGTAAAAAATTTTATAGTTGAGATTAAGCTTATGTCTAGTTGCAGCCCCAGATATTTTGCATGAAAGTTATGCATGGAATTATTGATGTGATCCCATGCTGTATATACTCAGTTATTGATGTAGCTCAATAGTACTTATCCCCGACAGGAGATAAGCTTAATTAAAACTCTATGATTATTGAATAGATGTATGGCACCCTTGTATTTTAATCACCTGGCACCCCTTACTCTAAGAGTTGTAAACTGCAATCTAGCCTTTAAATACAAATATAAGTCTACGGTAATCTGGTTTGATTTATGAACTTACTCATCAACAGAGGGAACAAATAATAGGGAACAGATAATATCAAGAGTAGTGAGTTTTTTCAAAAATCAAATCTGATACAGAATATCAGAATATATAGTATATATCCAGAATCATATATTATCAATTACTAAGTAAATATTCAAGTGCATTTATATTAATTATCTTTTTAATGTCAGGCAATTATCAAGTTATCAACCAAGAATTAATTATAGAAAGCTATTGATATGTTTACTTTGTACATTATTGAGTATTTCTAACAATAACTACTTCAAGTACTTAATGGTTTATAGTATCATAAATGACTTAAATTATAGAGTTTCTGAAGAATACACGTCACGTAATGAATAATCGTTGAAAAATAGGTATAAAATTTTTAAATTGTTGAGTATATTTATGTAAATAAATAGTAAATATATAGGAAAAAGTTTGCAAGATTGTGTCTATTAATACGATAACTTACTCTATATAATATAAATAGTGTTTTAGCTAAGTATCATTTTTGCGTTGTTTTCAATATGCGATCGCCAAATTGATTAACTAACAATACTGCTCGGATAAGACCAATCGATTGACATTTAAACCCACCAGAGACGTGAGACCTCTTGCAAAAGTCGAATGAACCCCCCTCAATCCCCCCGTGAACGGGGGGAAGATTTAGTTCCCTAAGCGTTTACGCTTAGGGTTAGGGTGGGGTAAAAATATTTTTGCAAGAGGTCTGTGATATATCGCGTCTGGTACAACCCCAAAATTATGATGAAAAATCCTATCTCTTGCAGTATTGGATTAACTAAGATCTTGCACCTGGCGACTAGAAGTCACTGCTGTCACATACATAACGCGTAGCGACCACCTACGTAGGTTTATAATCCTTGAATTTTCGTTAGTCCGCGTAGTACTCTGTCAAGTTTAAATTTATAGTATGGATAAGAAAGTTTGTAGTGAGGACTTAAGTCCTTATTTTTTAAGGCACGCGCATTACTTACTAAAAACCCTTAATTCAAACTTGACAAACTACTAGGCGAACTTGGTTTGTGTAGCCGCGCAGGGTGAACATCGCTGTTGTTTTTTCAGAAATTGGGATGCTCTCGATTTATTTGAGTCGTCTTCAGACGACTTGTGCTATTAGCTAAGGGTTTAAGCTGTTCAGCATTTAAATTGGGTATAATAAAAAGCCGAATTCAGTAAA
>NZ_JCACKS010000085.1:0-9954 GCF_059505505.1 Pelatocladus sp.
ATGCGAGTCTAGGATATATACTTGTGTGTTGGCAATTGCACGACCAATGGGGATTTTCTCGTCGTCGAGAGTGCATTTTGCGATCGTGGCACAGACGGTAGCTTCTGTTGGTCCGTAGGCGTTGAAGAAGTTTCTGCCAGCAGACCATTTCTTTATCAGTTCAACAGAACAAGCCTCTCCTGCCACAATCATTGTTTGTAGCGCTCTTAGCTCTTCAGTTGGCAGGACTGCCAGTGCCGATGGTGGTAGGGTAATATGGGTTATGCTATTATCGCGTAATCGCTCCATTAACGATATACCAGGCATTAGAGAGTCTTTCATTCCCAGGTAAAGTGTTGCCCCTGATCCTAAAGCCATTACTACTTCCGAAATAGAAGCATCAAAACTCAGGGAAGCAAACTGGAGAATACGACTATCACAATCCAAGCCAAAAGTTTGAATCTGAGCTTGAGCTAAGTTGCAAAGTCCTTTATGCTCAACCATCACGCCTTTGGGTGTGCCTGTAGAACCAGAGGTATAAATTACATAAGACAGGTTTTCCGCACTGAGTGTGCTATTCAAATTATCCTGATTTGCAAGGGATATAATTTGCCCTTGTGTGTCTAAGCAGATCACATGCGCTTGATGTTGAGGTAAAGACTCGACTAAATTGTGTTGAGTCAACAGCACTTTTACTTGTGTGTCTTCTAACATGAAGCTCAAACGAGCTTGGGGATACTCTGGGTCAAGTGGCACATAAGCTCCACCCGCTTTGAGAATTCCCAACATTCCTACTATCATCAACGGCGATCGCTCTATACACAATCCAACCAGAACATCTGCATCCACTCCCAAAGACTTCAGGTGATGCGCCAATTGGTTCGCACGACAGTTTAATTCGCTATAAGTCAGTTGTTGATTGTCAAAGACTACAGCAACTGCATCTGGGGTACGCGCTACCTGTTGTTCAAACAACTGATGGATACATTTATCTTGAGGATAGTCTGTCTGAGTCGAGTTCCACTCTACTAACAATTGCTGACGTTCAACTTCTCTAAGCAGGGGTAATTGCCAAATCTGCTGAATAGGATTAGCTACAATACCTTCCAGCAATGTCACAAAATGCCCTGCCATGCGCGTGATTGTCGTGATCTCAAATAAGTCAGTATTGTATTGCCAGCATAGCTGGAATACTCCCTGAGCTTCCATCACCATCAAATTCAAATCCCAGTCCGCCCCTCGTTGATGTCCGAGCAAGTATGGCTCCATCTGAAGCACCTGTTCTTGACTGTGCAATGAATTTTCTGTTGATTCGCACCAACGTTGTCGTTGCCAAGTGAAGCTAACTTGACATAAAGGAGAACGACTGGGATCTCGCTGTGGCTGGAGTTGTTCTGCTATCAGAGAAAAAGGGTAATCTTGATGGTTTTGGGCATCTTTAACTGTCTTGCTAACTTGAGCCAGAAATTCTTTGAATGTGGCGTTTTTCTGTACAGCAGTTCGTAAAACTGTCAAGTTAACGAAGTAACCGACAATCTCTTGAAAATCTCCACCCCACCGACCTCTCATCGGGCTGCCGATGAGGATCTCTGTTTGGTTTGTATAGCGGTAAAGTAGCACGTAAAATGCTGTTAGCAGAATTATATAAAGGCTTGTTCCAGAAGCTAGAGCTAGATTCTTGAGTTTTTGAATTAATTGTTCATCTAGCTGTGAAATATGTGATGATCCTTGATAAGTCTGTATTGGGGGGCGGGGTTTGTCTGCAAGCAAATTCAAAATTGGCAATTCCCCAGATAATTGTTCTTGCCAGTATTGCCACAGTTTTTGTCCCCTCGCACTCGATAGCATTTCTGATTGCCACTGGACAAACTCTAGATAAGATTTATTCTTTTGCCAAGAATCTTTGGCGGCTTGTGTTTGCTGTCGATTAGTTGGCTCGATTTCGGCAGTATACAGAGCTTGAAATTCACTCAGGAGTAAATCAAAAGACCACATGTCACCTGCAATGTGGTGCATTGTTAGCAAGAGAATGTGTTCTTTTTCTGACCGAGTAAATAAATTAACCCTTAAAACTGCATCTTTTTCTAAGTCAAAAGGGCGGTCAGTTATAGCAAAGATTTTCTCTTTTAAGTGGTCTTCATTCCAATTGCTGGCATTTGTTACCTCAAGATTAAATTGTTTTTGTTGATTAATTTGCTGAACTGCTTCACCTTCATGAGTGGTATATGTAGTTCGGAGAATAGGATGGTGTTCAATAATTTTTTTCCATACATGGGTGACAGCAGCAATATTTAAATTTAAATATGAATTAATTTTAACCGTAATAAATATATTATAGGCCACACTATTTGGAGCCATTTGGTGAATAAACCACATGGCTTTTTGACCAGAAGAGAGTGGATACCTGGTTTTAACGATTCTGTTCATGGAATTTACTTAAAATCTTGACAATTTTGGTGACAACACTATAAAAAGTCTGTGAATAGAATCTTGGTAAAATAACCAAATATATTTTGTAATCTACATATTCGCAAATTATAAAATTAATTTTTGATTAAATCAATGTAATTTATTGAAATCCACCTACAGAGGACTTCAACTAACAAATAATCTCAGTTTTATCCAGAATATGCAATAGCGCTCAACACTATTAACTAGATGGTTAATATAATTCAGGAGACATTTAAGACATTTAACAGGACAGTTAAGACATTTAAGACATTTAACAGGACAGTTAAGACATTTAAGTTGATAGTTAAAATATTTAAAATCGTTAATCAAGAATAATTACCAACAGTAAATTCTTTGTAAAGATTTAGGTGACGGAAAAAGGAATCAGCGAAACTTAAAAGACAAGTTAACCAAACAAGATAAGCATTACTATAAACAGTCCTAAATGATACGCAAGAATGAATCAAGCCTGTAATGCTTGTTGAATAGGAGTTTTGACCGATGTATTTTCTCACAAATCGATTAGGATTGGTATAGTTCTGTGGCTAGTCGCTGAGTTATAACTGAACACGCCAATTAACGTTTGAAGCTTTTTCCGATTCTCATTACAGCATTATCGCAATCAGAACGATGTTTTAGATTGTGTTGTCACTTAAAGTTAATTGCTGAAATTTATAACTATGGACTTCACAAAGCTAATTAATTTGATATTTTGGAAGCTTACTATCATATCACAATTTTTTTTTGCAAAATATTTATTGTCTTAACTGTCTTAACTGTCTTAAATATTAATTCCAATATGCTAATATTGCATAATATGCTATTGCATTTTCTTAAAAAATCTGAGATTATCTGAAAAATAAAGTTAAGATTTTTAGATTATTCAGTATCTAAAATTATGACGAACTATTGCTTGTGAAAAGGGGAGCATCCCAATTTTTTCAAAATACCATAAAGCAAAGGGTTTAAACCCTTTGCTAATAGCGCAAGTCGTCTGAAGACGACTTCATAAAATCAAACAGTCTGCTTCAGCAGAGTTTCACTATGAGACTGCGATTTCAATCGCAGGCGTTTTTTGAACATTTGGGATGCTCCCTGTGAAAAGAAAAAAGTATAAATAGTCGCATCAATCCATGGCTATAACGCTTGATTTATTTGACAAGTAAGCGACTAAGCCTTTAGTAGATCTTGTGGATTGAGAAAACGGAAAATCTATTTCATATAAGTAAACCATTTCCATATGAAGATGCATAGAAAGAACCCCACCGCCTTCGGCACCTCCCCTTGGTAAGGGGAGGTTGGGAGGGGTTAAAATAATGTGCCGCTTTACAGAGAATTGGTATAAGTCGGGACAAATAAAGCTAAATCGTTAACTACCTCATTTGTCATTGGTAAGAGTTTGGTGCATGTTTAATTTTCGTAACTCCCGTTATATTTGTTCATGCCGACTTACTTAGTCATTCATATTCGTATTTGAATGATTGCAAAAAGATAATTATCTGGATAACATAACAGGGTAAAATTTTTCATTGAGATACTATCTTTTCTTAATATCGGAATCAATTTGTGAGGCTAATAGCGATAGTCGGTTTAAACCGATTATTTTGTGGTACTTTAGTCAGTTTAAACGGACTAAAGGTATCCTTTTCAAATATTTATTCAACATAACATGTGTTAGAGGTATAGTAAAGGACATTAAAGAAAAAGTACAAATTAAAACTTTAAAAAATTAATCATATTTTTATGATTAATTGAAAATTATAATAAACGTAATTAAAAAATTGATATAAACCAATTTTGTTTACTGTTATTTGGAGATAAAAATGTCGTGACAAGTAATCAATACACTCAATCAGTCATAACATTTGATGGACAAAATGATTATATAGATTTTGGCAAAAATGATATTGGTGGTGTTTTTGCCGAAGGAAGTTCAGCCTTTACAATTTCAGGTTGGGTGAATCCTCTTCACCTGACAAACCAAGCCACTACCTATAGAGTACATAATGTGTTTTTTGCCCGTTCTTCAGACCGATACAGTGATAATTTTGAGTTCGGTATTAGTGAAGAAGGGAACCTAGATGTATACATTGATGAAAAGATTGATAATGTTATCAAAACCTTTGGTAATGGAGAACTAACTGTTGGACAATGGCACTTTTTTGCTATTGTTTTTAATCAGGGTCAACTAAGCGTATATCTTGATGATCATGAATATACTGGCTCTCTTACAGGTTCGACTTTAAACAGAGCAACTAGTCCTGTAACTCTTGGTGCGACTTTACACAACAACGTATACTTCACAGGTCAATTAGCTAACATTAGCATCTGGAATTATCCCTGTACTCAGGTAGAAATCCAGACGCATCGTTCTGGATCTCTAGTAGGGAATGAAGCAGGATTAGTAGCTTACTGGAAATTAAATGAAGGAGAAGGAATAAGCGCCGGGGATCAAACTGGAAATGGTCATAATGGAAAGTTGCGGGGTAATCCGAGTTGGAATTTCACACAAATTCCATTTGCGATCGCCCAATCATTTAATGAAAGTGAAATAACAAGCAGTTCTGAAGAAGTCATTGAGTCTGTTGCAGAGGTTGTCTTTGTTGAAGTAACTACCAATGAGCAAGCTGAGTTGCAGCAAGAATCGGTGCAAAATGACGCACCAACTCAGTTAACTACAACCCCCAAGCAGAAAAAACAGACAAGAAAACAAAGCGAGAAATCTACCGATATTCAAACCCCTCAAATTATACAGCCAGAAGAAGAGGAAACTAAAACAGACCAAACTAGCCAAAGCGAAGTTTTAGTTGATTTGCAACAACCACAAACAATTACTCAGGAGCGATCGCCAACAACTATGAATACAACACCCAATACCAAATATAAAATACTTGCCATTGATGGAGGCGGAATTCGGGGTATTATCCCAGCATTGATACTCGCAGAAATTGAAAAGCGGACACAAAAGCAGATTTTTAGTTTATTTGATTTAATTACTGGCACTTCCAGTGGAGGAATTCTAGCACTCGGACTCACTAAACCTCGATTAAATCCCACTCCATCTGATAGCGCACCGACAGCTGAATACAGTGCTGAAGATTTAGTCCAACTCTTCGCGGAGTATGGAGCAGAAATATTTTACGAGCCGTTTTGGGAAAAATTTCTCGGTCAAATAGAAGATATATTTATCCAGCCAAAATATTCTTCTCAGAGTAGAGAAGAAATTTTAAAACAATATTTTGGCGACGCTTTTTTAGCAACTAATCTCACAGAGGTATTCGTCCCTAGCTACGATATCGAGCAGCGGATTCCAATATTTTTTAGCAACAAAGTCGAAAAACAACAGACAGGATCGCGCAATTTTCGGAAATTATGTCTAGGTTTTACCCTTCTAGATGCAGCATTAGCAACTAGTGCTACTCCCACTTATTTTCCTCCTCATCGTATTCCTACTACCCATAATACAAATGGCTTTTATACTTTAGTCGATGGCGGTTTGGTAGCTAACAATCCAGCACATTTGGCTATTTTGGAAGCACAAATTAATAAACGAGAAAACAAACAAGTCTTTAATCTTGAAGAGATTTTGGTAGTTTCTTTGGGTACGGGTTCCCTGACTAGTGTTTATGCTTATAATGAAGTGAAAAATTGGGGACTGCTGCAATGGGGAATACCACTGTTAAATATGGTGTTCGATGGTGGAAGTGAAGTGGTAGCCGGAGAATTAGAACGGTTATTTGCGTCTAGTGATCAAACAATTAAAAATTCTTATTATCGCTTTCAAACATTCCTACCCAGTGACTTAGAAGTCATAGATAATACTAAACCGGAAAATATTCGTCAGCTTAAAGCCTTAGCTCATGAATTGATTAGAAAAAGAAGTCAAGAAATTGATGAGTTGTGTAGTCTGTTGACAAGCTCAATCTGATCTTTAATCTGTGGATATTCGTGAAAAAGCTCAAGCATTAGGCTGTCTGGAGGTTTTCGCACAAGCAAGCGTACAGATTGTTAAGTTAGATTGTAGGGCTTGTATCAATTCTGGATTTGGGGTTTTGGACAAAGAAGAAATGGAGGTTTATGCAATCAATAAAAATTTTAAAAGACGCAGTAGTGACCCACAGAGAAAACTATTTGGCTTCTCAAGAACAGTGACAATATCAGCTGTAAGAGTGAAAATTAGCCACTTTCTTGATTAAAGACTCAACTATCAGATCACGGTTAACAGAAAACATTTGTAAAAATTTAACTCTGTCTGAATGTGAGTGACTTTTAATCTAGCTTAGTCTAGGTTAGAAATAGGTTTCTTTGTTTACAAAGATTCCAATGATGTTTAAACCAAAACATAGAGATTTAGGTGATTCCAATGGATGAAATCGTAAAAAAACTTGCTGCTCTTGGTCTTCCTGGAGTGCTTCTGGTGATTCTAACAGCCGCCGGAGGTAGTACCGCCAGCGTTATAGGTACTCTTACAGCATTAGGAGGGCCATTTGGTTTCGGAGGAGGTCTATTTTTGTTCGGTTTGACAATTGTGTTAGGAGATGCTATTTCCGGCTATGGAATTGAAGCGATTCTCAAGGCTATTTATACAGAACGCAGCAAAACCGAATCTGTAAGATTTCTCCTCAAAGAAATTAATGATTTACCAATTACAGAGGAGCTAAAACTCAAATTGAAAAATCATCTGAGTCCAGAAACCACTACTTCTTCTCAAGCAGTCGAAGAACCAAGAACAGTTGAAATTGTCGAGGAATAATATCACCGTATAAATTTGGTGATAGTTCAGAAATAATAACGCCAAGTACAAAAGTTATATAGGTAGGTCGGCACAGGAAAACTACTAATCAGGGTCTGTTTTTTTGTCCTATGTCATTCATTATTGGTATGACGTTTTGTGACCCACGTTCTGTTTATTCCTGCCGACTTACTTACACATTTTCAAATCCGCTCACATTGATTTGAAATTATTTATTAACTTTTAGTAATTATTTCGCATTGAAGTGCGACTACAAAAGGAATAAAAAATACTTAACATCAAATATTTGAGTTTGTTACTGATATTTTATTACGATAAAAATTACAGATTCCGAATTAATATAACGTCCAATACTGCAAGGGATAGGATTTTGCGTCATAGTTTTGGGGTTGTACCAGACGCGATATATCGCGTCTAGTACGGGGTTTAAATGTCAATCGATTTGTCTTATGCGAGCAGTATTAAGATAACGTCTATCTGTTAAAACTTTAATCAGCAAATCTTTTATGCACCTTTCCCGTGACGTTGTTTTACTAATTACCCATAGTGGTGATTTCTTCACAATAGATAAAGTAGTAGAAGCCTTGTTAAAAAAAAGGGCGCAACCATTCCGCCTCGACACTGATAAGTTTCCCCTAGAAGTACAATTAACAGCACATTTTGACAAATCCAAAAACTATCACACCATAGAATATGGCAACTACTCTATCAACACAGAGCAGGTGCAAGCTGTTTGGATGCGGCGTATTTGGGAACCAAAACTAAGTGAAGAATTAGATCCTAAGTTTCAACAAGCCTGCGTGAGAGAATCAATAGCCACCTTGAATGGTTTTTGGGATAGTCTTAGGGAAGCTCGTTGGGTAGATGATTTAGAGCGAATAAATTATGCAAATAATAAGCTGCGTCAACTGCGCGTTGCGTCTGAAGTAGGTTTTGTCACTCCTCGGACTCTCGTTACCAATAAAGCTGAAGCAGCACGGGAATTTTTTCACCAAGTCAACGGGAAAATGGTGAGTAAGCTATTAACTACTCTTTCGCGGAGTATGGAAGCTACATCTTCCTTCTTCCTTTACACCAGCAGCGTCAAAGAAGAGGATTTACTTGACGCTGAATCATTGCGCTATTGTCCAATGGTTTTTCAAGAACAAATCCCTAAACAATTGGAATTGCGAGTAGTGTATGTAAATGGGAATGTATTTGTGGGGGCGCTAGATGCGTCTATTTATACAGCATCAAAAGCCGATTGGCGTAAACCTGGTGTTGAGGTTGGCGCATGGGGACACCATGAACTTCCTGATCAAATAATTGATCGTCTCAAAGCTTTTATGGCTAAATTTGGTTTGTTGTTTGGATCGTTCGATTTTATTGTTACACCATCAGGAGAATATGTCTTTTTGGAGATTAACCCCACAGGTGAGTGGGGAATGCTGGAGCGAGATTTAGACTTACCTATTTCGAGTGCGATCGCAGATACTCTTATTTCTTAGAAAACAGATGAAGGCTTGTAGTAAGGACTTTAGTCCTACTCTTAAGAACTATACTTAAGCACTAAAATCCTTACTACGAACTTCTCATATAAGCACTTTAGTGAAAAATTTCCTATGACAGTATTAATAGTTACTTTTAGTCAAGACAATGAAAGTATTCCTTTGGTAATGGAAGCAATTGAAGCTAGAGGAGAAAAAGCATTTCGTTTTGACACAGATAGATATCCCACCGAAGTGCAGCTAGATATTTACTCTGGTGATTCTGAGCAAGTGATTATTACTGATGGCGAACAGAAGCTAGATTTGAGTGAAGTGTCCTCAGTGTGGTATCGCCGGATGCGCTACGGGCAAAAAATTCCCAACACAATGGACAAGCAATATAGAGACGCTTCAATTGAGGAAACTCGCCGCACTGTTAGAGGAATGATTGCGAGTCTTAAGGGATTTCATTTCGACAAAATGTCAAATGTGGATCTAACTAATAATAAGCAACTACAGTTGCAAGTCGCACGAGACATAGGGCTTTTGACTCCACGCACCCTGACTTCAAACAATCCAGAAGCAGTGAAGCAATTTGCTCAAGAATGTAAAAAGCAAGGTATCGTTACAAAAATGCTTTCTTCCTTTGCAATCTATGATGATCAAGGACGAGAGCATGTTGTTTTCACCAATCCAGTGACAGATGAGGATCTAGAGCATCTTGAAGGATTGCGTTTTTGTCCGATGACGTTTCAAGAAAAAGTGCCAAAGGCGCTGGAGTTGCGGACAACTATTGTCGGACACCATATATTCACAGCCGCAATAGATTCCCAGAAGTTTGAAGGATCAACTTTTGATTGGCGCAAAGAGGGGAAAGCCTTAGTTAAAGATTGGGAACCATACAATTTACCCGAAGATATTGAGAAAAAGCTTCTCAAACTCATGGCTTACTTTGGCTTAAACTATGGGGCGATAGATATCATTGTCACCCCCGATGGTCGGCACATCTTCCTTGAAGTTAACCCAGTTGGGGAGTTTTTCTGGATGGAGGTGTTTTCTCCACACTTTCCAATTTCTCAAGCTATTGCTGAAATTTTGCTCACTAAAAAATAGGGATTAGAAACAAGGTTATGAAGACAGACTTTAGTTTTGTGCCAACAAAACAGGTATCGCAACAACTTTTAATTAACTATTTTATTTTTATTAAGTGTCTTAACTGTCTTAACTGTCCTTGTATTTAATATTAAATTATTGGTCAATACCTTCGCCAAAATAAAGAGGGCTTTCCGTAGTAGAGTTATTGTT
>NZ_JCACKS010000086.1:0-9830 GCF_059505505.1 Pelatocladus sp.
TTCATCCCCTCCTTAAAAGATAGGGGTTCTCACGCTCCCGGACTTCTTTGATAGATACTCTCGCAGGTCATCTAGCTCCTGTCAAGAGCGTGAAATTTAGTCTTGACGGAAGATTTCTTGCTTCTGGTAGCGAAGATGGCACAATGAAAATATGGAATTTAAAGCAAACAGATATTGAGCCACAAACTTTTGCAGGTCATAGCGGTCATATTTTGGATGTTGCTTTTAGTCCTGATGGTCAGACTTTAGCGACTGCGAGTAATGATAGCACTGTCAGGCTTTGGAAAACTAAGAGCATCGAACCCCAAGTATTTGCAGATCATCGGGGTAGGGTGTGGAACATTGCTTTTAGTCCTGATGGTAAGATTGTTGCTTCTGGGAGTGCAGATCGAACAATCAAGCTTTGGTATCTGCAAAAGTCTCAGATCCAAACCCTCAAAGGTCATAGCGCTGATGTTCGCTGTGTGAGTTTTAGTCCCGATGGTAAGATTCTGGCTTCTGCTAGTGACGATAATACAATCAAACTGTGGCGTGTAAGCGATCGCACTTTGCTGCAAACTCTCAAGAGTCGTACCAATAGGTTATCCAGAGTTAGTTTTAGTCCAGATGGTAATATCCTTGCTGCTGCTGGTGAAGATCAAGTGGTGACGCTTTGGAATCTTGCTGATAGTAGGTTACTGCAAACTCTTAAAGATCACGGTAACAGACGTACAAATGGTAGATTTACTAGTATCAGTTTTAGCCCAGATGGTAATATCCTTGCTGCTGTGAGTAATAAGGGAGTAATCAAGCTGTGGCGTGTACAAAATGGTAGCTTAGTCAGAACACTCAAAGGTCACAGTCATATAGTCACTAGTATCAAGTTTAGTACAAATGGTAAACTGCTGGCTTCTGCAAGTGCTGATAATACAGTCAAGTTGTGGCGTGTCAGTGACGGAATCCTAGTAAAAACTATTAATGCTCATAATAATTGGGTTACTAGTGTCAGTTTTAACCCCAATGGCAAAACTCTCGCTTCCGCAAGTTTGGACAGCACCATCAAAATATGGAATATCAATGATGGTGCTTTGCTGCAAACGTTTAAAGCTCATCTTCACTGGGTAACTAGCATTAATTTTAATCCAGATGGAAAAATTTTAGCCTCTGCTGGTTCTGATGAAATGGTGAAGTTGTGGAATGTGACTTTGGAAATTAAAGATTTTATGGGTTTAGGGTGCAGATGGCTAAGAGATTACTTAATTATCCATCCCGAAGAAGGAGATATACAACAGATATGCCAAAACTGAATTTGTGTTCAATTTAAAGATGGCGATCGCAGTCATTTCACTAGATGTAGAGACACGAAATTCCACTAGATGTAGAGACGCGAAATTTCGCGTCTCTACGTTTTGTTTGTCATCCGCTTAAAGATAGATTAAATACAAATTAAATTAGTATTTACAAATACAAGATAATTTTACATTCTGCTTTTTTATTAGATTGGTTAGATTAGCAATAATCCAAATTTAGATATTTACACATGTTCTGAATCAAAGGCTCCGCTGTCATCTCAGCCATTGCTTAGGAAGACAAAATCAATCAAAACAACCAAATTTATAGTCAGCAAAAATGATTAATTAAACATAATTTTAGCTTGATTGTTCAATTTTTGAATTACATACGAAGTCTGTTTTCCGAAGGATTAAGAGTATAAAATTTTTATATTAAATTAAAAAAAAATAGGAAAAAAGCTTGCTTAAAACAACAAAACACCCTAATATGATAAAACTCAAACTTAAATATATCTGTGAAATAAGGGAATACAAAAGAAATAAATTATCCCAAGTATTTATTGTAGGGGCATAGATACGCTTGACGTGGCTTATCTTAAAGTATGACCATTCACCCCTACGATGGAATAGTTTAAAAAATTAGAAGTTCCTCAGCAAAAATAAAGTTTGTAAGTAATTGTGAAAAAGATTTCGTTAGGGTGTAATACTAAGTAACTGTTACTTGTTATAAATCAATGTCAAAGGTTGGAAAATTGGTTTAAATAATATTGACCAATTCAGAATAGAAATTTTGATTTTTTATCTTGGCGATCAAAATTTTTACTCGTTAATTTAAGTAAGTCGGTGGGAATAAACATAACTGTGTTACGAAAAATAAATATGTCTAATACCATGACCAATGAGAAATGACAAATGACGACCCAATTATTTGAGAGCATCTCAACTGTTCAAAAAACCCGCCTGCGATTAAGCAGTCTAATAGCTAAACTCTGCTTAAGCAGACTATTTAATTTGTTTAATTCGTCTTCAGACGACTTGTGCTATTAGCTAAGGATTTTAACCCAAGCGCGGTATTTTGAAAAAATTAAAATGCTCTCAATTAGTTAGTTTTATTTGTGCCGATTGACTTAAACTATTTTTACTCAGAAAGTAGATTTATCCGATTTATCTTGGTGTTATCGTCCATTTTTGTCAAGTATTAACTTGGCAGTCGTTGGTTGTGATTTTAAGTAGAATCACTCCGGTCGTACTCTAATTATTTTGAATGCGTGAATGCGTGACTTCCAAGGAAGCGGTACTAGTCAGATAAATCTGACTTTAGCTAAAAGCCCTTAAAATTTATTTTTTGGCAGTATTAAAAGCTAGTGCAAGCTATTAGTTACGTTGTATACACAAGTCTGATAAGGGGAGCATCCCAAATGTTCAAAAAACCTGCTCATAGCTCAAGTCTGCTTAAGCAGACTACCTGATTTATCCTTGTGCTATTAGCTAAAAAATTAAACCCAAGCGCGGTATATTGAAAAAATTGGGATGCTCCCTCTTATTAACGTTGTCCCGCAAGGTTTTAGAGGTTGTTTGAAAAGTGATTGGCTGTAATTTTAATTACATTATTACCCCCCTTATAAAGGGGAGAAACAAGAGAAATCCGGTTCCCTCCCCTTTACAACTGCGGTGTACACAGAAGTCTTATAAAGTTGCCTAGTAGCGTTTTGATCCCCCCTAACCCCCCTTAAAAAAGGGGGAACTAGAATCAAAGTCCCCCTTTTTTCTAGCGTAGCGGCGCGCCAGCGCGGGGATTTAGGGGGATCAGAGGATTTATGTGTACACCGCAGCCCCTTTACAAGGGGAGGGTTAGGGTGGGGTAAAAAATATTTGATACATCAATCATGACTTTTCAAACATCCTCTTAGATAAAAACTTTTAATACCGACAAGAGGACTTTTCAAACATCCCCTAAATCTGATTAAAAAATTTCTCATTTATACAGACGAGTATTTACATCCAAACTTTATGTTAAATAAATCGAATAACCCAAAAAAATCACGTAAAGAATACGCTTTCACAAAACGATCATTGACTCATAATAATGATGATGAAACCTCTCAAAAAAATATTAGAAAATATCAAACTAATTTGACTATAACCAAAAAGGTCAGAAACCCTATTTGGCAATGGTTTTCTAACCTTTCTCTTAGCCGCAAGCAATTAATTGCGTTAATAGCATCTGAAGTGATATCTATTCTAGGAATCAGCCTTGTAGCAAGATACTTGATTACTAGTAATTTACAGGCTTTATCCTTAGAACAAGCAAAGTCAGAAATAGCTGTTACAGAAATGGCTTATAATACCAAAGTCAATCAAATGGGCTTTGGCTTTCGTGGACAATCTGACAATGTGGCAATTATTCAGGCTGCGATCGCTCACAATACAGGTGAAAATTTAAGCCCCACTTTAAATGCACAAGTGAAACAAATTCTGGCAAATGAAATTAAAGCCAGAAAAATTGAGTACGCCACACTTGTGGGAAAAAATTTGCGGATAATTGTCAATGCTAATACTGACCGTAAAGGAGAAATATTTAATCCTGATAACTTAGTCAGTGAAGTGTTTGAAAATCCTCAACAAATCAAAGCAAACAGCATTATCAGTTGGTCGGAATTGAGTAAAGAATCTCCTCCTTTACCAAATATTTTTAACCAAGAAGACGCTCTGATTCGTTACACAGTAACACCTGTGAAAGACTCAAAGACAAAAGCAACTATTGCTGCATTACTTTCCGGTGATATTGTCAATGGGAAAGACGCGATTGTGACGGGAACATTAGAAGCTACTGGAGGAGGCTATAGTGCAGTTTATCTACGCAAACCAACAGGAGAATTTACTATAGCAACCGCCCTCAAGCAAGATAAATCTGAGAATAATAATCAAGGGATACCAAATGTAACATTACCCGAAGCTGGTAAATCTTTACTTGATGGAGCAACGGTAACTCCAGGAAAGATAGTTACTACACGGCTGAAATTAGGTAAACAAACTTACGTAATGGTAGCAAAAGCCGTACCTAATAAAATTATAGAAACAAATAATGGTGCAAAATCTGTATACGACGACAAGCCGATTGCGATATTAGTACGAGGAACTCCAGATACTGTTCTTAATAAATTGTTAGAACAAAGTCTTTGGATAGAAATTATCGTTCTTGTTGTCGCCTTAACAATCTCTTTCATTTGGACACTGATTATTAGACGAGTAATTGTTACACCGATCAAAAAGCTAGAGCAAACGGCTGAAAAATTAGCTTCAGGCGATCGCTCTGCACGTGCTGAGATTTTTGCTCATGATGAAGTCGGTAAATTGGCTGTTAGTTTTAACACTATGGCAGACAACTTTACAGAGCAAATTCTCCAAAAAGAAGATTACGCCAACCTCATGGAGTTAATCAACAATATTACTTTTCGACTCCGTGGTTCGCTCAACACTGCACAAATTTTGAATTTATCAGTAGTAAATTTGCGAGAAGCAATCAAAGCAGATCGAATCATTGTCTATCGCTTTGATGAAAACTGGGTAGGAACAATCATAGCTGAATGCGTTGCGGCTCAATGGCCAAGCGCTTTGGGTGCAGAAATTGATGATCCCTGCTTCGCTCAAGACTATGTTGACAAATATCAACAAGGCCGTATCCAAGCACTGGATAATATATACGAAGCAGATTTGACTGAATGTCACATTGCTCAACTAGAAGCTTTTGATGTCAAGGCGAATTTAGTCGCGCCAATTTTGCTGAACAACAAGCTATACGGGTTACTGATCGCTCATCAGTGTTCTAGTCCCCGCAAATGGCAACAATCAGAAATGAATCTATTTAAGCAGATAGCAATTCCCATTGGTTATGCCCTAGAGCAAGCACATACTCTGACACAGGTAGAAAAATCTCGTTCTCATGCAGAAATGATGGCGATCGAGCAGAATCAACAAAAAGAAGCATTACAACAACAAATCATTAAACTGTTGCGAGATATCGAAGGCGCATCAAAAGGTGATTTGACAGTACGTGCGAAAGTTACACAAGGTGAACTTGGTACTGTCGCTGAGTTTTTTAACTTTATAGTTAAGAATCTCAGAGAAATTGTCACCAAAGTCAAAACATCTGCAACTGAAGTAAATGTAGCGATCGCCGGAAACGAACATGCAATTAGCCAACTTAGCGATGAAGCTATCAAACAAGCTGCTGAAATTAGTCTCATCCTTAATAGTATGGAGCGTATGACACTGTCAATTGTAGATGTGGCACAAAACGCTCAAAAAGCTGCCGAAGTAGCTCATACAGCCTCTTCTACTGCCACTGAAGGTGAAACAGCAATAGATGCGACAGTAGAAAAAATCTTTAGCTTACGCTCAACCATCGATAATACAGGCAAAAAAGTCAAGCGTCTGGGAGAATCTTCACAACAAATATCCCGCATACTTTCCTTAATTAATGAGATTGCTGTGCAAACCAACTTGCTAGCAGTGAATGCGGGGCTAGAAGCTTCAAAAGCCACCGAAGGAAGCCGAGGTTTTATCGTGGTTGCAACCGAAGTTGCTGAACTCGCAGCACGTTGTTCTAACGCCACCCAAGAAATCAAGCAGATTGTGGAGAACATTCAACGAGAAACAAATGAAGTTGCTAAAGCCATGGAACAAGGAACTACCCAGGTAGTAGAAAGCTCTCGTATTGTCGAAAATGCTAAAACTTCGCTCACCAAGATTATAAGTGTTTCTCGCCAAATAGACGAACTGGTGCAATCAATTTCTCAGGCGACAGTATCTCAAGTAGAAACATCACAAGCAGTAACTAAACTAGTTACAGAAATCTCCCAAGTGTCAGAAGTTACTAGTAACTCCTCACGCCAAATTTCTCAATCGTTGCAACAAACTGTACAAGTTTCTCAAGAACTACAAGCAGCAGTGACGAAGTTTAAAGTTAATTAAACGTTACTAACAAATGCTTAAACATTAATCATATATGCTTAAGCGTACTAATAAATGCTTAAGCATTACTAATCAATACTTAAATTTACTAACAAATGCTTAAACATTAATCATATATGCTTAAGCGTACTAATAAATGCTTAAGCATTACTAATCAATACTTAAACCTTACTAACAAATGCTTAAACATTAATCACATATGCTTAAGCGTACTAATAAATGCTTAAGCATTACTAATCAATACTTAAATTTACTAACAAATGCTTAAACATTAATCATATATGCTTAAGCGTACTAATAAATGCTTAAGCATTACTAATCAATACTTAAACCTTACTAATAAGTAGAACGGCGTAAATAATTAAAGGTTTGTAGTAAGGACTTTAGTCCTAAAAGAAGGACTAAAGTCCTTACTACGAACTAGATTACAATAATCTTACATTGCTTAACATAGATCGATTTATTCCAACCGACTTACTTAAATGCTTATATAGTTCAGAAGGCAGTTCTACAATCGATGCAGTGAACTATTGCTGTATCCAGGGTTATGTTGCGGAAACCGAAAAAGCGTTGGACACCCTCAAACTGGGCAAGTTGGAAGCCATTTGGTATTGGAGAACAGTATCCAAATAACTATTGGGAGGTATTTCGAGCGATTTGGTTGTCGCGCGATCGCTTACCCTATGCTTGGGAGATTCTTAATCAGGGAGTTTGTGATGGTTGTGCTTTAGGTACAACCGGGATGAAAGACTGGACGTTAGAAGGAATACATTTGTGTAACGTCCGCTTGCGGTTATTACGTATGAATACCATGCCAGCTTTTGACCCCCAATTGCTGGCAAATGTAGAGCAATTACAGTTGTACAAAAGTGTTGAATTGCGGGAATTAGGACGCCTCCCATCTCCGATGCTCCGCCGATGCGGTGAAAAAGGATTCCGCCGAATTAGCTGGGATGAAGCTTTAGATGTAATTGCTACTCGTATCCGTGACACAACACCAGATCGCCTCAGTTTCTACATTACCAGTCGTGGCACCGTCAACGAGACTTATTATGCTACCCAAAAAGCTGTACGGGCGATGGGAACAAATAATATTGATAATGCTGCTCGTATTTGCCATTCTCCCAGTACCACCGGACTGAAAGCAGCTTTAGGTGCAGGGGCGACGACTTGTTCTTATAAAGACTGGGTGGGTACTGATTTATTAGTCTTTATTGGCTCGAATGTAGCAAACAATCAGCCTGTAACAGTCAAATATCTGCATTACGCCAAAAAAGCTGGTACAAAGATTGTTGTCATTAACACCTACCGCGAACCAGGGATGGAACGCTACTGGGTTCCCTCTATTCCTGAAAGTGCTTTGTTTGGTACTAAATTTGCCGAAGATTTCTTTTTGGTCAATATGGGTGGTGACATGGCATTTTTAAATGGCACCATCAAGCATATGATAGCTAATGGTTGGGTAGACGAATCGTTTATTGACCGTTACACCAGTGGTTTTGCTGATTTAAAGACAAGCCTAGAAAATCAAACTTGGGAAGAATTAGAAAGACTTTCGGGTAGTACTCGCGAACAAATGTACGCCTTTGCCAAAATGGTAGGGGAAGCCAAAAAAGCCGTCTTTGTCTGGAGTATGGGTATTACTCAGCATGAATGCGGCGAAGACAATGTTAGAGCTATTATTAATCTTGCCCTCACTAGGGGTTTTGTTGGTCGCGAAGGCTGCGGTTTGATGCCAATTCGTGGTCATTCTGGGGTGCAGGGTGGTGCAGAGATGGGATGTTACGCCACTGTGTTTCCTGGTGGTAAACCCATTACTCCCGAAAATGCAGCTCAGTTAAGTCAGCTTTGGGGGTTTGAAGTCCCTACAACTAAGGGTTTAATAGCCCCAGAGATGATTGATGCTGCATACAATGGGCAATTAGATGTATTGTTCTGTGTAGGTGGGAATTTCCTAGAAGTCCTACCAGAACCCGATTATGTGGAAGAGGCGCTTCAGCGTGTACCGTTGCGAGTTCACATGGATATTGTTCTCTCCAGTCAAATGTTAGTGGAACCAAGTGATACTGTAGTACTTTTACCCGCGACAACTCGCTACGAAATACCTTCTGGAGTGACACAGACTAGTACCGAACGCCGAGTCATTTTCAGTCCAGAAATTCCTGGCCCCAGAATCAAAGAGGCGCGTCCGGAGTGGGAAGTGTTTATGGAATTAGCAAGGCGAGTTGTAGAAACACGTTCGCTTTTAGCGTTCCCGCAGGGTAATTTCGCATCTCTACATTTTGAAAATACAGCTATGATGCGACAAGAAATTGCCCAAGTTATTCCCCTATATGCAGGGATTCAACACTTACAGCAAGCAGGTGATCAATTTCAGTATGGTGGTTCACACCTGTGCTTTGGCTGGAATTTTCCTACAGTTGATGGCAAGGCACATTTTGCACCATTGTCTCCCAGTGTAGGGGCGTATAGCAATGCACCCTTACCACCAGATTGTTTTTTAGTCGCAACCCGCCGGGGTAAACAATTTAACAGTATGGTACAAGAACGCAAAGATGCCATTACAGGTGCATTCCGGGAAGCGGTATTAATGAATGCTGCTGATGCAGATAGGTTGGGGTTGAAAGATGAAGATGCAGTCACTCTCAAAAATCAGTTGGGAGAATATCGAGGAAGAGTATATATTGCACCGATTCAGCCTGGTAATTTACAGATTCACTGGCCAGAAGGAAATGTATTGTTAGATAAAAGCAAGCGATCGCGCGAAGGTGTACCAGACTATAATGCTGTGGTGCAATTGGAAATTAGCGATCCTTGATCGGGGATTGGTGATTGGGGATCGGAATTAACTTAGCGCAATCTCTGTTTGTAGTGAGGACTTTAGGAACTCAGCATCAGCATACATAAAAAACTATAGCCCGCTTGTGCGGGCTATGAAAAAACAAACAGTTAACAACCAGATATGCTGTCGGTTACTATTTTTGTTGTTGCTGTTGCTGGCGTCTTACATTTTGGCGATATTCGTCTAATTGTTTCTTTTGTTGGGGAGTCAGAACAGCTTCCATCTGCTGTTGGGAAGACGCCAAAATTTGCTGCAATTGGGTTTTTTGTTGTGGGGTAAAATCTAGTGCAGCAAAAGCTTGTTGAGGAGGTTGACCTGATTGCATAGCAACCTTAATTTGATCGCGTTGCTTTTGTGTCAGAACTTTCTCAATGCTAGTACGGGCGTTAGCACGAATTTGGGAAATCTTTTGTTGTTGTTGCTGTGATAGCTGAATACGGGGTGGTTGTGGTTGTTGGTTAGCTTGTGCAAGTTGCAAGTTAACTTTTGGAGCGCTTTCTGCTTGCACAGAACGCTGTGGGATAGCTGTAAAACTAAGGGCAACGGCTGCGGCTATGAGTGATAAATTTTTGAGTTTCATTTATTGCCTCTGTGGATTTCTCCCGTTCGTCTTATTAATTATAGAAACTGATCGTCCATAAGTACGTCTGTGATATTAATGCGTTCAGTGGAATTTTTTGTAAAGCTTATTTTTAACCCACATTCCGCACTTCAAAATGTAGCGCAAGAGATTACATGGTGAT
>NZ_JCACKS010000087.1:0-9495 GCF_059505505.1 Pelatocladus sp.
ATCCACCCTGCCGATCCTTGTTCTACCAGTTCATAAATTTGGCGAAGGTATTGTAATAAATATCATATAATCTTGTATTTAAGATACGTTCATTTCTCCAAACATATTTTACTAGATATTTATGTAATTAATTCTGTCCAACTACTTAGTTTTATCGAATTACGAATCGCGAATAAAGTTCGCGAACATTTTTATTTTTGTTTATGTCAACGGATACAAAAGCCTCTGGACAAGATGATTTAATCACACGTACTGACCAATTAGCCAGTACAATAGAACGTTTGGAGCAAGAAATTAAAGTTCTTCAAGCAACTGGATTGGTTGCTCCATCTGGGTGTTGGATAGTACGTTACTTAGCCAAAGGGAAAAAGAGTGCCTACTGGTACTATAAATTACAAGCTTCTGAAGCGATTTTCCCTACTAAAACTAAGGGGAAGTACACTAAATATAAGCATCTTGGAAAAGCTGGTAGTAAAGCTTACCTGAGCGCGGTTGAACAAGTAGCTACCAGAGCTAAGATTGAAGGACTGCAACGAGCTATAGATACTTTACTTCAAGGTTCAGCTGACTTAATAGATGAAGCCAAAAAATAGAAATAATATAAATATATAATCTTGTTCGCGAATTTTATCCGCGAACAAGATTTTTTGTCCAAAGTCCAATAAACGATATACTTTGTGATATCGCTGACGATACTCATAGGAAGAAAATCCAATGATTGCCTTACCTGGAGTTACCATCCACAGCAAAATCTACGAAAGTTCGCTTTCTCTGGTGTATCGGGGCATAAGAGAGCGGGAGAATTGTGCAGTCATCGCTAAAGTTCTGAAGCAGGATTATCCTTCTTCTTGTGAATTAACTCGTTATCGGCAGGAATATGAAATTACCTGTTCCCTCAACATCGAAGGCGTAGTTAAGGCATACAGTCAGCAGAACTATCAGCGCACGCTCTTCATTCTTCTAGAAGATTTTGGCGGAGAGTCTTTAGAATACTGGATGCGGCAGCAATCAGACTTCTGCCCCATGCCCTTATCTACTTTTCTAGGACTGGCGATCGCCATTACCGATACTCTAGGCAGAATCCATGCTGCAAATGTCATCCATAAAGATATCAACCCTGGTAACATTGTCTTTAATCCAAACACTGGCGTTGTCAAAATCATTGATTTTGGAATTGCCACTCGCTTGGGCCGCACCAATCTCACGTTCAAAAGTCTCCATCTTCTGGAAGGAACCCCCGCCTATCTATCCCCAGAGCAAACCGGGCGGATGAACCGGATGCTCGACTATCGCACTGATTTTTATTCACTAGGCGCAACCTTTTACGAACTGTTGACTGGACAGCTACCGTTCCCCACCCAAGACATCCTAGAACTAGTTCATTGCCATATTGCCAAACCGCCGATTCCTCCGCATGAATTGAATGCCACGATTCCCAAACCCATCTCAGACATAATTTTGAAGTTGATGGCGAAAAATGCGGAGGATCGCTATCAAAGTGCCTGGGGCATCAAAGCGGATCTAGAACGCTGCGTCGGGCAACTGGCAGAAATGGGTGAAATGAATGCCATATCGTTGGGACTGCAAGATGTTTCCGAACAGTTTTGCATTCCTCAAAAACTGTATGGACGAGAAGCCCAGATTGAAGCGTTATTGGCGGCGTTTGACAGAGTGGCCCGAAAACAGACATGCGGCGAAATTTGTCAACTAGAGTCAGGCATAGAAAATGCTCAACTCAATGTCGAACTCATGCTCGTTGCTGGTTACGCTGGGGTTGGCAAAACAGCATTGGTGCAGGAACTTTATAAACCGATCACAGCAAACCACGGCTATTTCATATCGGGTAAATTTGACCAATTTGGGCGCAATGTTCCTTATAGCGCGATCGCCCATGCCCTGCAAAAATTGGTGCAGCAACTTCTGGGAGAACCTGACGAGCAGTTGCAACAGTGGCAAGAGCACCTACTCACCGCTTTGGGAAACAACGGACAAATCATCATTGATGTCATCCCCGAAGTTGAGTTAATCATTGGCAAGCAGCCGCCTGTACCAGAAGTTGGAGCAACTGAAGCACAGAATCGCTTCAATCTAACTTTTCAAAGGTTTATGCGGGCGTTTTGTGCAAAAGAGCATCCCCTGGTGATCTTCTTAGACGATCTCCAGTGGATCGATTCTGCGACACTGAAGTTAATTGAACTTATATTACTCGACGAGCAAACCCAATATCTCTTTTTAATTGGAGCCTACCGAGATAATGAAGTGACTCCAACGCATCCATTGGTTTTGACGCTAGAGAAACTGCGAAAAGGGGGAGCAGTACTTCAGGAAATCATTCTCACCCCCCTAACACTGGAACCGTTAAGCCAACTGATAGCTGAGACATTACATCACAATCCTGATACCGTTCGTCCCCTAGCCCAAGCTGTATCACGTAAAACCGAGGGCAACCCTTTCTTTGTCGGTGAATTCTTGAAAATGCTGCATGGCGAAAATCTGCTGACCTTTGATACACAACAGTTGAGCTGGCAATGGAACCTGACTGAGATTGACGCTCAAGATATCACTGACAATGTGGTGGAGTTGCTGTTGTGTCAGTTGCAGAAATTGCCCGAAGCAACACAGCAAATTCTCTGCCTAGCCGCTTGTGTTGGGGCTGAATTTGATTTGGAGACGTTGGCGATCGCCTGGGAAAAATCACCGAAAGCAATTTTCCAGGATTTACTAGCAGCAATCCAAGCCGGATTAATTCAACCCTTGTCTGACTTGGACGAAGATTTGTTAGTTCAAGAGTATAAGTTTTCGCATGATCGCTTTCAGCAAGCCGCTTATGCTTTGATTGATGAGTCGCACAAACAAGTTGTTCATCTCCAAATCGGTCGCAATTTACTCGAAAAAACTTCACCAGAGCAACTATCAGAGCGGCTGTTTGCCATTGTGGATCATCTCGATCGGGGAATTGAGCTAGTCACTGCTCAACTAGAACGAACTGAAATTGCCAGATTGAATTTAATGGCAGGTCAGAAAGCCAAAGCAGCAACGGCTTATGAAGCAGCGCTTCAGTATTTTAATACAGGGCTTAAACTCCTAGATACAGATAGTTGGCTCAGTGAGTATGACCTTACCTTAGCGCTGTACTCCCAAGCAGCAGAAGCAGCATATCTTCGTGGTCGCTTTGATGAGATGAACCAATTCGCAGAAGTGGTACTCATCCACGCTAAGACAGTGCTTGACAAAGTGCAGGTTTACAATAGTAGAATTCAAAGCTATTTGTCACAGGGCAACCTAAAAGAAGCACTTAAAACTGGGTTAGAAGTGTTAAATCTCCTGGGAGTAATCTTACCAGAAAATCCCAGCCAGTTAGATGTTCAAAGAGGATTGGAAGAAACGGCTTCCCTATTAGCTGGACGAGAAATCGCAGACTTAATTAATTCACCAAAGATGACGGCATCAGAACCGCGTTCAGCAATGTACATCCTGACGAATATCAGGGCTGTTGCATTTTTGGTGTCACCATTGCTGATGATACTGATTTTGTGCAAGATGGTCAATTTATCAATCAACTATGGCAATACTACTTGGTCACCACTGGGTTATGCTAGCTACGGACTTGTTCTATGTGGAATTGTTCAAGACATTGAACGCGGTTATCAATTTAGCAAATTAGCTCTGGGCTTGGCAGAACGATTGAATAGCAAAAAAGGGAGTGTTAAAGCATTGCTGGTAGTGAGTGCCAATGTCATGCATTGGAAGGTTCATTTTAGGAAAACAATACCAATACTGGTTGAGTCTTATCAAAACGGAGTGGAAACCGGAGACTTTGAATATGCTAGCTATGCTGCATATGGTGCATGTTATTACTTGTTTTTTGTCGGTGAGGAACTCACCCAACTGGAACAAAAAACGGCAACCTATAGCAAAGCGATCGGTCAAATCAGACGGGAAAACCCGTCGAATTGGCTTACAATGTTATGGCAGACAGTTCTTAATCTGTTAGGTAAGTCTCTTAATCTTAGCCGTTTAATTGGTAGGGTATATGATGAAGAGCAAGCGCTATCGCACGCTGTTGCAGTCAAAGACGGACTCGGAATTTGCTGCTTTTATTTAAACAAAGTTATACTGTGCTATCTATTTGGGGAGCACTATCAAGCTGTACAAAATGCTGTTTTAGCAAGGCAGTATTTTGAAGAGATAACACCATTGATGGTTATACCTTTATTCCACTTCTACGACTCTCTGGTGCTTTTGAGCCTATTTGTTGAGGCTTCAAGCTCCCAAAAAGCAGCTTGGCTGAGTTGTGTTAGTAACAACCAAGAAAAGATGCAAAAATGGGCAGATCACGCCCCAATGAACTATTTGCATAAATATTACTTAGTCGAGGCAGAGAAAGCGCGAGTCTTAGGGCAATTTCTTGAGGCTGAAGAGTTTTATGAACAAGCGATCGCAGGTGCTTCTGAACATGAGTTTATCCAGGAAGAAGCACTCGCGTATGAATTAGCGGCAAAACATTATTTGGCGAGAGGTCGGTCAAAAATTGCCCAAACTTACATGAAAGAGGCACATTATTGCTACGATCGCTGGGGCGCAGCGGCAAAGGTCACAGATTTAGAAACTCGCTATCCGCAGTTTTTCTCGCAGTCTCCCAGGGTGGTTCCCAGATCAATCTCCACCACTTCTGAGACGATCGCCAATACTTCCCATACTGCTTTAGATTTAGCGGCGGTGATGAAAGCCTCGCAAGCAATTTCTCGTGAAATTGAACTGGAGCAGTTATTGCGATCGCTGATGCAGATCTTAATTCAGAATGCTGGCGCTCAAACTGGATATCTAATTCTGGAAAACTCAGGAGAATGGTTGATTGAAGCTGCTTGTGAATTTAATGATGAGAATGTCTGCGATACGCAAGTGCTGCAATCCATTCCAACTGTGGATCAACTGCCTGAATCCATCGTTCAATATGTGATTCGGACTCAGGAATCTGTGACTTTAAACGATGCGATTTGCGAAGGTGCTTTTATTAATGAGCCATACATTCAACAACACCAAACCAAATCGATTCTCTGTTTGCCGCTGCTGAATCAAGCCAAGCTAGTCGGCGTGCTGTATTTAGAGAATCAGCTAGCGGCGGGAGCATTTACACCAGAGCGTACACAGGTCTTGCATTTACTATCAACCCAGGCAGCGATCGCCATCGAAAATGCCAAACTCTACTCACAGCTACGGGCCAGCAAAAATGAACTAACTCAATTCTTTGAAGCGATTCCGGTGGGAATCGTCGTTGCGGATACAACAGGTCGCCCTTGCTACTCCAATCAACAAGCAACCCAGCTAGTAGGCAAAACGTTCGATCCTGCCCTGACCGTGAAGCAATTGGCAAAGATTCATCAAGTTCAGTTAGCGGGAACGGATCAACCCTATCCGACTGAGCAAATACCGATCGTCCGAGCACTGAGCGGCGAACGCACCAAGGTTGATGATATAGAAATCCAGCGAGACGACACCACAATTCCGGTTGAGGCATGGGGAACGCCTGTTTTTGATGAACAGGGCAATGTGGCTTATGCGATCGCTACCTTCCAGGACATTACCGAGCGCAAACAAGCCGAGAAACTAATCGCCGACTACAGCCGTACCTTAGAGCAACAGGTCGTAGAACGAACGGCCGCTTTACAGGCAAGCGAAGCCGCACTCCGCGACCGAGAACAAGAGTTACGGCTGATCACTGATGCTCTCCCTGCCCTGATTAGCTATGTCGATCTAAATCAGCGCTATCAGTTTGTTAACCGAAACTTTGAAGTTTGGTTCTGTCGTAGTCGAAATGAAATTCTGGGCAAGTCTATCCGCGAACTTTTGGGTGAGGCGGCTTACCAAGTTGTTCAAGTTTATGTCGATCGAGTGCTGGCAGGAGAGAGCGTCACCTATGAGGCAGAAATGCCTTATCCGTTTGGCAACAAGTATGTCAGTGCTACTTTCATCCCCGATTTTGATCGCCACAATCGAGTCAGAGGATTATATGGTCTAGTTACGGACATTAGCGATCGCAAACGAATAGAGGACGCACTACGGCAAAGCGAAGCAAACTATCGCAACTTAATAAAAACTGCGAACTCAATCATCATTCGCTCTGATATGCAAGGGCGAATTCAATACCTAAACGATTACGGGCTGAGATTTTTTGGCTATGAGGAACATCAGATTTTAGGGCGTACCCTTTTAGAAACGATCGTTCCAGAGACTGAAACCTCTGGGCGAAATCTCAAACAATTTGTTCATGATGTGATTCACAACTTTAAATCTTACTCGCCTGAATCTTACTTTCAGTCCGAGAATGAAAACCTGTGTCGAGACGGCAGGCGAGTTTGGGTTGCCTGGTCAAATCAAGGAATTTTAAATGAACAAGGAGATTTAGTTGAAATCTTATCGGTTGGACATGACATCACCCAGCGCAAACAAGCAGAAGAGGCATTACAACGCAGTGAAACCAAGTTCCGCAGTATTTTTGAAAACTCGCAGGTTGGCATCTTCCGAGTCCGCCTCTCGGATGGATTAATTCTCGATGCCAATCAACGCCTTGCGGATCTGTTTGGCTTTGATTCACCCGATGAGATGATTGGCATCAAACGCAGCACAGACTTTTATGTGAATCCCAGCGATCGCCCACAAGCGGTTGAATTGCTGAAGGGTCGGGGTGAAATGCGAAGCTTTGAAAAGCAGGTACGAAGACGAGACGGCACGCTATTTTGGGGACTTTACTCCTCTCGCCTGAATGCAGCCGATGAATGCATAGACGGCGTGATTGCAGATATTAGCGATCGCAAACAGGCAGAAGTAGCATTGCAAGCCTCTGAAGCAGAACTGCGGGCGCTCTTTTCAGCCATTCCCGATCCGCTGTGTGTTGTCACTGCCCAAGGACGAGTGATCGAAACCGTTGAAGGAAATCCGAGGCAGTTGTATAGCCCAGTTGAGGAGAAGGTTGGTAAAACACTGCATCAGATCTTTGAAGAAGAACAAGCCGATGAATTCATGAATTACATTCAGCAAGCGCTGAGAAGCCAACAAGTACTTACAGTGGAATACAGCCTACAGATAGCTGGACGAGAAACCTGGTTTTCGACGCGCATTGCACCGATTCAGCACGAGCAGGTCATTTGGCTGGCGCGAGATATTACGCTGCAAAAGCAAGCAGAAGCTGCCTCAATTTTGGAAGAACGCAACCGCATGGCGCGTGAAATACACGATACACTAGCCCAGGCGTTTACAGGTGTTCTGGTTCACATGGGAGCCATTTCTCGATTAGTAAAAACCAACCCAGAAGCAATACAATCGCATATTCAGACCGTGCGCGATCTAGCTCGCAGCGGGCTGACAGAGGCTCGACGATCTGTTGCGGCACTGCGTCCCCAGTTACTAGAAGAGGGCAACCTGTGGACTGCGCTGGAGCGATTTGTATCTAGTATGCAATTCTCAACCGAAACCCGCTTGATTTGTGAGATTGTTGGCACGCCTTATGCGTTACCCCCTGACACTGAGAATAACCTGCTGAGAATTGGACAGGAAGCATTTACAAACGCGGTTAAGTATGCTCATGCGAACGAGATCCGGATTGAGTTAGTCTATGAATCTACACAATGCTTTTTACGAATTAGAGACGATGGACAAGGATTTGAAGTCAACAGCACAACCCTAAGTCAGGGGTTTGGCTTACTGGGTATGAGCGAACGAGCGGAACACATTAAAGCACAGCTCTCAATTGACAGTCAACTAGGGCAGGGAACAGAAGTGAGCGTATCTGTACATCGGGAGGCAGCAGTATGAGTCAGTCTGTAGCAATCCGTGTTTTGATTGTTGACGATCACTCCATTGTCCGACAAGGACTAGCCGCGATGATTGAAAATGAGCCGGACATGATGGTGGTGGGGCAGGCGGGGAATGGGCAGGAAGCGATCGATCAATATCGACAATTACAGCCCGATGTCACCTTAATGGACTTACGGATGCCGCAGATGAGCGGTGTCGATGCCACGGTGGCAATCTGTGCTGAATTTGCCCATGCCTGCATTATCATACTAACGACCTACGACGGTGACGAAGATATTTATCGTGGATTACACGCCGGAGCCAAAGGTTATCTGCTCAAGGATGCTGAACCGGATGCACTCCTCAATGCCATTCATATCGTTCACAGTGGGCAACAATATATCCCTCCTGAAGTTGCTGCTAAATTGGTGCAACGCATGAAAAATCCAGAGTTGACCCATCGAGAGCAAGAGATAGTTCATCTCATGGCAGACGGCTTAAGCAATCATGATATTGGTGCGGCTTTGAATATTACTGAAAGTACTGTTAAATTCCACATCAACCGAATTTTGAGTAAATTGGGCGTGAGCGATCGCACTCAAGCAGTCGTCACAGCCCTGAAGCGGGGACTCACCAACTTGTGACTGAACTTAAGTTCGGTTGATGATTAGTTGTAGAGACAGGTAGCAATTGTCGTTTCATCTCTGCAAACACTCAACTCTGGGTTGGCGACAACGCTGCATTAATTTCATAGGATGAAGTCATACAAATGACAGTTTAAGAAGTAAAAAGTAAAAAGATAATCCCCATATAAATTTAGGGGATTTAATAAGGACGCATTGTTTCTTGACGGCAGTCGCTTATGGGGGAAACCCCCAAGACCGCGCTGCCTCCACTGTGTGTCTCGAAACAAATCTTTTTATTTCTTTCCATAAATAAATTTAGGGGCATCAGACCATTTTTCTTTTTCTTTCTTTTGCCTTTTAACTTTTTACTTTTGCCTTGTTCGGTGAGGTTCAATCATTTCAGTTAAGAAAAATCACAGATATGAGTCATGGCAATCACTTTATGCTACATGAAATCCTTTTTGCTAAAAAGTCCGATGAATCAAGATAGTAATCCTAATCAACTCTTTGTTTTGCCCTCACAACGCGATCGCTACCAGGGGATACTCAGCGCCCCAATCGTACTCGTGGAATATGGGAATTATCAATCTCCTCAGTGTGGGGAAGTGCATCGGTTGATTCAGGCAATTCAGCAACATTTCGATTCCGTATTTCCTGAGGAGAATCGAGTATGTGTAGTATTTCGTCACTTTATTCAAAATTCAATCCATCCTCAAGCACACAAGGCAGCGGAAGTGGCGGAAGCAGCAGCAGCACAAGGTCAATTTTGGCAGATGCATGAGATGCTATTCACCCATCAACACGCGTTGGATAACGGCTATCTGGTGGAGTATGCCAATCGTTTAGGACTCGATATCTCCCAATTTCTGCAAGATATATCCAAGCGAATACACGTCGATCGCATTAACGAAGATATCGAAAGTGGACACCACAGCGGAGTAATAACTGCACCAGCACTGTTTATTAACGGAATTCGCTATAGCGGTCGTTGGAGCCTTGAGCAATTAATAGCAACTATTGTTATAGCGTTTACCGGTCTAATGAAGTACATTTATTAAGATAAAGCTGTGCATCT
>NZ_JCACKS010000088.1:0-9376 GCF_059505505.1 Pelatocladus sp.
CAACACTGATTCGGAGTACCGAATACAGTGTGGGGCTTCTTTTGGTTCAAGCTAACGCTGTCGTAGCAAAATTTCCCAAGTTGCACCACCAACTACACCATCAGGTTCAATGTTATAGCGCTTTTGTAAAGCTTGAACTGCTGCTTCGGTTTCTTCACCAAAGTCGCCATCAGCATCACTTTTGAGATAACCAAGTTTTCGCAGTCTTAGTTGTAATCTTCTAACTTCAGCATTATTCATTCTTGGGCGCAAGATCGGATATCCTTTGGAAGTGTATTGAACACCAGAAATTTGCTCGAAACGTGGTGTTGGTTGAGTACGTTTAGTTGATTGAGAACGTGTTGAACGTGTACTTTGTTGAGTGCGTTTAGTTGGCTGGGAACTTGTGCTTTGTTGAGAACGATTAGATGATGATTGGGTGACAGTTTTCTTTTGAGAATTAGTAGATGTGGTTTGTTGTGGTGGTGTTGCTGGTTTTGGTTCGGGAGAGGTTGTCAGTGCTGTGGAATTATTTGCAGTTTGAGTTGTAGTTGCTGTGGAATTATTCGCAGTCTGAGTTGTAGTAGTTGTAGAGTTGTTGACAATCTGAGTTGGAACCGGAAAGTTACTGGCTGAATTGGTGACAGCAGTGGTAGAATTAGGGGAAGGAGATGATGCGATCGCTTCACCAGGAAAAAGTTTTTGCCAAGTAACAGCATCAACAATACCATTAGCATTTAAGCCAGCAGCTTGTTGAAACTGAGAAACTGCTTTGGCTGTTGCTTCGTTATAAATTCCGTCTACAGCACCTGTGTAGAAGCCTAAAAGTTTCAGTGCGGATTGTAATTCTGATACTGGTTGTCCTTGGCTACCTAGTTGTAAGTTAGGGCGAGTAATGCTAACTTGGGCTATCTGGAAGATTTGTGGTGATGGTGCTGCAAATGCTGGTACAGCAAAAGCAGTGAACAACAGAGGTGTAGAGGAAAATAGCAGTAATTCGATTCCTAATAAAAATCTATTCCCCTGCTTCTGTCTGAATAAACAGCATTTTACAAATGGGTTTAGCGAACTTAAATAGCCAAAGAAACTGGCTGTCATGAAACTCTGTCCTCGCTAAAGTTGATGGTAATACTCTATACGGCAAAAAGTGATAAAATGCAAGAGAAAATTACTGATACTTGCTACTAAATAACTATATTTTTAACAGTTATCAGTTATCAGTTATCAAAATTTACTTACTGTTAACAGTTAACAGTTAACTGTTAACTGATTTAACTGCTTCTTCTGGACCAACCAAAGATACGTAAGGCTTGTGTAAATAACGAGAAGCTATTGTCATCGCATCATCAGCATTAACATTAGCAATCAGTTGCTGAAATTCCTGATCAAATTCAATTCCCAATCCCAAAATTTCATACCAGCCATATATTTGAGCAAGTTGTCCATTTGTTTGCTTGCCCAAGGCGTATTGTCCTAAAATTTTATTCTTTGCTGCTTGTAAGTCTACTTCTGTGAGTGGTTTAGTATACAGTAAATCTACTTCTGTGTGCAGCCCAGATAGGGCAATTTGAGTATTTTCGGGAGCCGTACCCATATATACTACGAATGTGGCAGGAAACAGCCGTGTGGGGTAGGAGGCGGAAACTTCGTAAGCTAAACCCCGCTTTTCTCGTAATTCCACAAATAAGCGGCTGGAAAGTCCATTTCCTAAGTATGTAGATAATAACTTCAAAGCAGCGTAATCTGGAGAAATGACTGCTGCGGCAATGTAACCCAGCATGACAATTGATTGTTGTGTCTGTTGGGGTACTATAATCTGTTGCGGCTGGACGGTAAGATTTGGTAAATTTAATTTCGGCAGTGGTGTATCAGCAGGTGCTTGCCAATCCCCAAAGACTTCTTTGACCACTGCAACAGCATCATCTAGGGTAATGCGACCAGCAATACTAATCACTAAATTATCTGGACGAAAATAAGTTTGGTGAAACTGAACTAAATCTGTACGAGTGATACTACCCATAGTTGATTCATTTCCCAGTGCTGACATAGCATAGGGATGATCTTGGTACATCACCTGGCGTAGTTGATCAAAAGCAATGCTAAAGGGATGTTCTTTTTGAGAACGAATATCTTGCAAAGCGATGCGTCGTTCTAATTCGACTTCTACTTCTGGAAAAGTAGGCGATCGCAATATTTTTCCTGCTAGTGCCAAAATATCAGCAAAATCTGCTGTTACTGTTTTTAAACACACCTGAAAATAATCAGCAGCAGTATCTGTGCTTAAATGTGCGCCGATAGACTCTACCCGTTCGGCGATTTGCAAGCTAGAAAGTCCCTCACATCCTTTTGTTAATACCGCAGACAATAAATGTGCTAATCCTGCATGTTCCCGATTTTCGTAACAGCTACCAGCACGAATAAAAATCCGCGCTGCAATAATATCTGCTGTAGGATTTTCTGTCAGGAGTAATACTATGCCATTATCTAAGACTGTGCGGTGAATGTGGGATCTTTGTAGGGAAGTGGTCATTTGTTAATTGTCCTTGGTCATTTGTCCTTTGTTCTTGGTCAAGAGTCCTTTGTTCTTGGTCAAGAGTCAAAAGTCCTTGGCCATTTGTCTTTTATTTATAAGGAGTAACAAATGACTTTTGACTTTTGACTTTTGACTCTTGACTAACAAGGCTTCAATACCGTAACTACGTAATGATTGGGTGAAAGAAGCTCTTGTGCTAATTGTTGCAGTTGTTGCGTATCAAAGGACTGGATTTTTTCGGGATATGTCATCGCTAATTGTGCTTCGGCGATGGTATTGTAGTATCCATATAGTCCTGCTAGTTGATTGGGTGTTTCTGTGGAGAAGGCGAAATCATTACATAACAGGCGTTGACAACGAGTAAGTTCCTGGGGGGAAATACCATCAGTCAGTAAATCCTCTAGATGTAAACGAATTAAGGACTCGACACGTTCCAGGTTTTCTGGTTCTAACCAAGCAGTAATGGTAAATAAACTCGAATCTCTTTGGAGGGAAAAATTACTGCATATACCCTGGACTAATTGCTGTTCTTCTCGCAAGTCTCTGACTAAGCGTGATGTCCGTCCTTCTGCTAGTAAAACTGAGAGTAAATCTAATCCGTAGGCGCTGCAAAGTTGTTCGACTCCTGGCCCCGTCCACGCCATCATCAATCGTGCTTGTTCCAGGCGGGGTAAATCTAACTGTTGGCGGCGAATTCCTGCTATGATTGGCTTTGCTACTTCTTCTGTTGATGGACAATCACAACAGCGATCGCCAAAATTATTAAACGTACGGTTAACTAATTCTAGAGCTACTTCTTGAGCTATTCCTCCAACAATCACCACCGTCATGTTTTCAGGTTGGTAATAAGTGCGGTGAAAGCAGCGCATTTGTTCTGGTGAGTGCTGTATGAGTTCTTGTTCTGTACCCAACACCGGACGCCCATAGGGATGGCGCTGATAAACACTCTGGAGTAATGCTTGAAATCCTATCCAATCAGGATCATCTTGGCAAAAACGAATTTCTTCTAAAACCACATCTCGTTCACGGCTAAATTCATCTTCTGGAATCGCCGCATTTTGCAATAGTTCTCCTAAGTAAGGGAGAGTCTCTTCGATAAAACTGGCAGCTGTAGTGATAGAGTAATGGGCATAATCATAGCTAGTAACCGCATTAGCTACCCCACCTCTGTTTTCAATTTTTTGATCAAATACTCCTGGTGGCAGGTTTGGAGTTCCTTTGAAGATCATATGTTCTAGAAAGTGAGCCATACCAAACCAATGGCTGGGTTCAATTCTAGCGCCAGCACGCACCCATACATCCGCTACAACCACAGGAGTGTCGGGAATTTCTTGATGGATAAACGTTAAACCATTATTGAGTGTAAAGACCGAGGTTGAAAACACGGTGTTGATGGGTTTTGGTAACAATAATTTTGACAGAGTTAATCACAATTTATCGCAATCTTGCAATCCTAACTCTTATGTCAACACAAATTAGCATCAATTGATACATATTTTTGACCTCTCCTCAGTCCAAAGAGACGGGATACTAAAGATGCACCAATCAAGCTTTTTAGTTTTGGTTATTTTAATGTAAAAATTTATATGGGTCGCCTGGGATTCGAACCCAGAACTAATCGGTTAAAAGCCGAGTACTCTACCATTGAGTTAGCGACCCGTTGCCAACGATTTGCAACTTTATTAATATATCATAAGAAGTCCCAACTTTGTAAAGGGGTTTAGAAAAATTTTGCCAAAATTCTCACACTCGCTGCACAAGTGGCTCCTGGTTGCAAAATTGTCAGATGTTCACCAGTGTTGATGGCATTACGAGGAGCGCTCCACGGTTCTAAACAGTAGAAGTCTTTGCCCTTGAGTGTCCAAAACACGAGCGTAGAAAATATATTGTCTGATTCCAGCGTGAGTTTTAATTTGCGGCTATTGTCGCTCACACTAGCTGATTGACTACCTAGTTGTTTAAATGCCACATCAATTTCATCTTGATTGAAATCAAATTTACCATCAAAAGAATGAGTTTCTTTGCTTCTTTGATCTTGGTACTCTGAAGCCGGAATCTCAAACTCTAATTGGGTTTTATCCTGTATGAGAAAGTAAGGATGAAACCCAAAAGAAAAGGGCATTGCTTCCAAGGAGAGATTGGTATACTGTTGCTGGATTTCTAAGGAATTGCCTTGGATTTTATAACTGAAACTTATCTGAAAATCAAAAGGATATACTGCTCGTGTTTGCTCGTTGCTATTGAGGGTAAGAGTAAAACTTGCTGCATTTTGGCTAACTTGATCAGTGACTTGCCAAGGTAAATCACGAGCAAAACCATGTTGTTTCAAAATATATTGCTTACCGTTGTAAGTGTAACTATTTTCCGGTAAATTGCCGCAAATCGGAAACAAAATCGGTATACCACCCCTAACACTCAACTCTGGGTTAGCAAACCGTTCTGTATCTAAATAGAGAATTTCTTGCCCTTGAACACGCCAGCGAGTGATAATAGCGCCCCGTTCTGGAACAACTTCTAGCTGAGAGTTGGCGGTTTCATCCGTGAGAATGTAGGTTTTGTATTGTTGTTGTTGAATAGATATAGAAAACACGGCTTTAGAATTATGAAATTATAAAATTATGAAATTATGAAATTATGAAACTTTTCAGCATTCATAATTCATAATTCCTAATTTTTACTTATCTTCCGCAAAAATGTAGCGATAAAGTTCGCTGGGGTCAGGTTCGGGACTAGTTTCAGCAAATTTCACTGCTTCTTCGATTTCTTGCTGGATTTTGCGGTCAATATCTTTTAATTCTTCCGCCGTTGCCAGGTTTTTTTCTGTAAGATAAGCAGCAAATTTCTTGATTGGATCGCGGCTAAACCAATATTCTTTTTCATCTTTGGTTCGCAGTTCATCTGGATCTGCCAAAGAGTGACCCCGAAAACGGTAAGTCAGTGCTTCAATCAAAGTCGGGCCTTCACCTGCGCGGGCGCGGGCTACGGCTTCCTGTGCGACTGCACGCACTGCCATAATATCCATACCGTCTACTTCCACACCTACCATGTTGAAGACGCTGGCTTTTTTATAAATTTCTGGGTCGGAAGTTGCCCGTTCATGGGCCATACCAATAGCCCATTTGTTATTTTCAACGACGAAAAGAATTGGCAATTTCCACAGCGCAGCCATATTTAAGGTCTCGAAAAACTGACCGTTGTTGCAAGCACCGTCACCAAAAAAGCAAGCTGTCACTTGGTCAGCGCTGGGATCACCCAGAACTTCTCGGCGGTATTTACTTTGAAAAGCTGCCCCAGCAGCTACAGGAATACCTTCTGCGACAAAAGCATAACCACCCAGCAAACCATGTTCAGCAGAGAACATGTGCATGGAACCGCCGCGTCCTTTACTGCAACCTGTGGCTTTGCCAAATAATTCTGCCATAACCTGTTTTGCTGGGACTCCGGCACTCAAAGCATGAACGTGGTCGCGGTAGGTACTAGAAACAAAATCTTCTCCCGGCCGCATTGCCCCTTGGATCACACCTGTGGAGACTGCCTCTTGACCATTGTACAGGTGGACAAAACCAAACATTTTGCCTCTGTAATACATTTCCGCGCATTTGTCTTCAAAGGTGCGCCCTAGTACCATATCTTGATACAACCGCAGCCCTTCTTCTTTATCAATCTGGGCGGTAGCAACGTCAAATGTCGGTAAAGTGCGTTCTTGAACCATTATTTTTTACTATCCCCGTAGTAACACTCAAAGTTACCATGCTTAAAAGAATTGAATAATTTTTGAACCCAAAAAAAAGAGTTAAAAATTAAACAGTTATTGGCTATTACTGTTTTATGTTTTTTCTGGGAAAGGTTAAGATAACAACCTTAGACCCAAGACTACCAACCAGGATAGCTTGCTTTCTGCATACTCATTAACAAATTCAAAAATTGAATTTTTCCGGTTTTTACTTCTCTAGATAATTGCTATAAATATCTAACTATGTTATACTTCGGCTCGCTTGCAAGCAGAAGCAAATCTACGAAACGGTGTCTGTCTGATGGGATGTTGAGAAACTTCCTTCAGCATCCGCAACAGGAATGTTTAAAAAATACATTCCAAATAGAGGAAAATAATAAATATCTGCCAACAGAATATGACTGGCGCTGCCGTCAAAGAGATTGGAGAGGCAGAAGTAAACTTGTTGCAAAACACACTTGTTGTGTGAAAACAACGAGTTATTATTATGGCACGCTTTTACACTCTTGGAATACTCTCTCAAAATGATGTTGATCGCGGTGCAGGGGAAGTAGGCTGTGCGAATTCCGCTAGATTACTACCGAATTTTAGGACTGCCTTTGGCGGCAAGTGAGGAGCAATTGCGGCAGGCGTATAGCGATCGCCGACAGCAATTGCCGCGACGCGAGTATTCCCTGGTAGCGATTAACTCTCGCAAACAATTGATTGAAGAAGCTTACGTGGTTTTATCAGATCCCAAAGAACGCAGAGCCTACGATCAAAGTTATCTTGCTCATGCTTATGGTCCCGATAGGGAACACAATACTGCCGTGACAGTAGAAAACCGTGCTGCTGACAATGGCTTGATTGAGTCTCAAGGTCTGAGCATCGAAATTAACTCAGAGGAATTAGCAGGTGCTTTGCTGATTCTCCAAGATTTAGGGGAATACGAACTAGTACTGAAGTTAGGTCATCCTTACCTGACGACAAATAATGGTAATGCTTTGCAAGCGGGCAACATAGAAACAGACGAATATGGCGAATACAGCGATATTGATCCTCAAAGACCAGATGTTGTTCTCACGGTTGCTCTGGCGTGTCTAGAATTAGGTCGAGAGGAATGGCAACAAGGTCATTACGAAAATGCTGCTGCTTCCCTAGAAATAGGCGATGAATTACTAGCACATTTTGGACTATTCCCCAATGTTCAGGCTGAAATCCAAGCGGATCTTTACAGACTCAGACCATATAGAATTTTAGAGTTACTTGCCTTGCCATTGGAAAAAACTGCCGAACGCAATCAAGGATTGCAGTTATTACAAGAAATTTTAGGCGATCGCGGCGGTATTGATGGCGCAGGGAATGACTACTCTGGTTTAAACATTGATGATTTTTTACGCTTTATCCAACAACTGCGTAACCACCTGACAGTAGCAGAACAACACCAACTATTTGAAGCAGAAAGTAAGCGTCCTTCTGGCGTAGCCATATACTTGGCTGTTTATGCATTGATAGCGCGCGGATTCACCCAACGTCAACCAGCTTTGATTTACCAAGCCAAACAGATGCTGATGCGTCTAGGTAAGCGCCAAGATGTGCATTTAGAACAGTCGTTATGCGCTTTGATGTTGGGTCAAACACAAGAAGCTACCCGTGCTTTAGAACTGAGCCAAGAATACGAAGCTCTAGCTTATATTCGCGAGCATTCTCAAAATTCTCCTGACCTACTTCCGGGTTTGTGTTTATACGGTGAACACTGGTTACAAAACGATGTTTTTCCCAACTTTCGAGATTTAGTTAAACAGCAAGCTTCCCTGAAAGATTATTTTGCTAACCAGCAGGTACAAACCTATCTCGAACAGCTACCGACACAAGTAGAAACCAATTATGAAGGGTCAACAATTAACCAACCGTCATATCCTCAAACCCGGATAAATCGCCAGAATCCTCGCAGCGATACTAATATAGTTTACGGTCAATTGCCAAGTAATAGAAGCAATTCTGCAAATTCACACCCTATTGACTCATCCTCTTCCTTTCAAGCCTCACCTCCTCATTCAGACCGTGAAGACACAAGATTAGACATGCCCTTTACACCTGTTTCGGGCGTGGAACGCGCTAGCAGAAGCAATGACTATCAGATGAATGGTTCCGCTAGAGCTAGTGTACCTTCTCAACCACCAACCTCAAGAAGGCGCAAACCCATCCCGTCTGCTTATCCCAGAGAAGGTCACTGGGAACAGCGTCCACCTACTGCACGGCGACGGCGTTCTAATACTCGCGGTGTCAATACCAATAAGCGGTTATTGTGGATAGTGTTGACTAGTCTGGGAAGTATATTAGTTTTATGGCTGGCGATTTCAACGACTGTAAAATTAGTACATAACGCCTTGAGACCAGCACCTGCTTTACAAGGTAAACAGTTATCAATACAACTAAATGAACCACCACTAACTATCCCTAACCGCAATAGCAAACCCCTGTTTCCAACAGGATTGTTAACAGAAGCGACAGCAGAAGAAGTGATTCAGACTTGGTTGGCAACTAAATCTGCTGCCTTGGGGCCAAATCATGAAATTGATAGTTTAGATAATATTTTAATAGACTCAGCCCTAACTCAATGGCAACTCGTTGCCAAGGAAGATAAGGCTGATAACCGTTATCGCAAATATCAACACACTGTTAAAGTAGAATCTTTAGAGATTAATCCTACCGATCAGGAACATGCTGCGGTGCAAGCTTCTGTAACTGAAGCAACGAGTTTTTATGAAAACGGTCAACTGAACCGGAAAAAGTCCTCAAGTGAAACGGTCAGAGTTAGATATAACTTGGTTCGTAAAACTGATGGATGGCATATCCGGGAAATATCTGTTTTAAATAAAGTTTAAATATATTTGTTAGTCAATTGTCATTGGTCAATTGTCATTGGATATGGGCCAGTGTTCTCCCTGCTCCTTTGTCCCTGCTCCCTGCTCCCTGTACTCTCTGAGAAGCCGCTTGCGCGTCTACGCGTAGCGTCTCCTCTGGAGAATCCCCAAGTGAGGTAGTGCATCCCCTGAATCAATAATTTACACACCTGATGATTTTTCATGTCTTGAAGTAAGTGAACTACCCAACGCTGACCTTACGGTACAGCGTGGGCTTCTGTACTC
>NZ_JCACKS010000089.1:0-9325 GCF_059505505.1 Pelatocladus sp.
TTTTCTCATGATGTAATCTCTTTGTACTTCAATTTGAAGTGCGGAATGTGGGTTATAATCGAGCATGGGAAACTATTAGGAATAAGCAACAAGGAAGCCGTGCCGCAATGGAGTTAATGACTGAGGGGTGTGATGAAAAAAGTCAGTTGGAGTGGATTCCAGAAGATATACTGATTGCACTTTTTGGGAAATGCTCCCGTTTTGAAGGTGAAGACTTGAGCAAACTCAACCTCAGTAGTGCCAATCTCATGGGTGCCCACCTCAGGGATGCCAACCTCAGGGATGCCAACCTCAGGGATGCCAACCTCAGTGGTGCTGACCTCTTCATGACCGATCTCAGGGGTGCCAACCTCAAGGGTACCGACCTCAGTGATGCTGATCTCAGTGGTGCTGACCTCAGGTTTGCCGACCTCAGTGATACCGACCTCAGGGATACCAAACTTAGCCGTGCCAAGCTCAAAAGGGCGATTTACAACAAAGCAACAAAACTACCTAAAAATTTTGACCCAAACCAGGAGCAAATGCTTTTGATAGCTCCTGGTGTGAACTTCAGTGGTGCTGACTTGAGTAGGATTGATTTTAAGCTTGCTGACTTTCAAGGTATCAATCTCACCAATGCCAACTTGGAAGGTTCAGATTTGCAATTTGTTCAAAACCTCACCCCTGAGCAAGTGAAAGCTGCCAAGAATTGGGAAAAGGCAATATATAGCGATGAGTTTAGGAAAAAATTGGGGTTGTGAAGTAGTTGCGGGTGGCTAAGATCCCCGACTTTTCCAAAAAGTCGGGGATCTGTGGGAATGTGCGATCGCGGTTTGGGGTGTTTGTAGGGATTGCAATCGCCTTTGTTTGGTTGGTTTGGAGGTGCGATCGCCTATCCTAGTATTTATAATCCCCCATTAATCTCAAAATTTATGAGTATCATTATCTCGGATGAAGTATTGCAAACAACCCAAATGTCAGACGCTGAGTTGCTGACTGAAATTGCTGTTATGCTGTTTCAAAAGGAAAAATTTACTCTAGGTCAAGCAAGTCGCTTTGCAAAAATGAATCAACTTCAGTTTCAAAGATTACTTGCAAGTCGTCAAATACCTCTGCATTACGATATTGCTGAACTCAGGGAAGATGTCAAAAGTTTGTCAGCAAATAATTGGCGATGATTATAGTTAGTGATACATCACCTATTAGTAATTTAGCTGCAATCGGTCAATTAGAATTATTGCAACAACTTTACGGTAATGTAGTTATTCCTACAGCAGTTTATCAGGAGATTCTTAACTCCGGTGATACAGACCCGGCAGTTTTAGCAATTAAATCCGTAAATTGGATTCAAACTCTGAATATTAAAAATACTGCATTGTTTCAAACTTTACAGAGTAATTTAGACATCGGTGAGGCTGAAGCGATTACCCTTGCTGTGGAATTAAATGCCGATCGCCTAATTGTAGATGAACGAAGAGGTCGAAAGGAAGCAATTAGGTTAGGTCTTCGGGTAACTGGAATATTGGGTATATTGCTAGCAGCCAAACAACAGGGGTTAGTTTTACGCATACAGCCATTATTAGACGATTTGATTGCTAATGGCTTCTGGATTCGGGAAGAATTGTATGCAGAATTACTACAATTAGCTGGAGAGTAGAGTGATCGCATTTGAAATTGTTGGGTTAAGCTGCGCTAACGCACACCTTAACGAAGTTATCGCATTTACTTGGGTTGTTTTGAGAGGGCGATCGCGTTTGTGGAGAATTTGCAGGGATGGCGATCGCTCTCCAGTTATCCTTAAAAGTTACAATAAGTATAGTATTGAGAGGAAAGGCAAAAATGACTGCAAAAGACAAAATTCATGCTGAAATTGATAGCCTTAATGAAGAATATCTAGATGAGCTATATCTTCTAATCAAAAATTTTGCTCAAGCTAAAGAACAGTTAAAAAAACCTAGTTTAATGTCAAAATTAAAACAAATTAAGATTGATGCACCAGAGGATTTTGCTAGTAATATTGATTCGTATTTGGCTGGTGAGAACATTGGCAAATCAGATATTTGTTGATACATTATTTGTTGTAGCCCTAATTAACCAGCGTGACCAATATCACCAGCGAGCTTACGAATTAGCCGATGCTTTGGAAACTCATCCCTTAATCACAACTGATGCAGTGCTATTAGAAATTGGTAATGCACTAGCACGCAACTACAAAAATGAAGCTGTTGAAATTATCGAGCATTTCTTGACTTCAGATGATGTGGAAATTGTGCGACTCACTCCAGAATTATTTGCACAAGCATTCACACTTTACAAAACCCATCAAGATAAAGGATGGGGGTTAGTTGATTGTATTTCTTTTATAATTATGAAGCAAGCAGGAGTCACTCAAGCTTTGACTTTTGATCAACATTTTGTACAAGCAGGTTTTCAGGCTCTGATGAGATAAATTGAGGACTGAGTTACTTTTGAAGAGAGTGAAGCTTACGCGAGGTGAGTCGTTCGCGTTTTTTGGGTTTGATTGGGAGTGCGTTAGCGCAGCTTAACGAAGTTATCGCCTTTGTTTGGTTGGTTTGAAGGTGCGATCGCATTTACTTGGGTTGTTTTGAGAGGGCGATCGCATTTCTGGAGTTTAGAATAGTTTCGCACCGCGAACTAGAGGTAATTCTGGTTTAGCTGGCAAAGTCTTGGCTTTACGTGGTCGGGGTTGTAAATTGGTTTTCTCGTCAACACACAGTAAACTCATCCTCGATTGCGCGAACTCACGTTAATTTAGTTACAAATCAAAATCAAGGGTAAAGGTTTCGCCGTCCGAATCTTTTTGTTTTTGGGGTATTAATGGAATTGGATCTGGCTGTTCTAAAATATTTTGATTTGTAGTAATCGGGGTTAAAACTGGTGTATGTGCAACTGCTTGTTGTATCGGAAATGCGCCCTTTTTAAAAGCAAAATAGCAATCAATAATAAAGTAAAGCGTTTCTAGATAACTTTTACCTAATTGCTCTGATTCTGCTTCTATACGTTCACGGTAGCTATCTTTGATCCGAACTTTTTCTGGGGTCTTGTCTTGTTTCTCTGCCATTGTTATCACTTACCAAATATCCTGTTAATTCTTTTTCACAATGGCTTTAGCCATCTCTAGAAGTCCAAAAGCATTAGCTTCTACCGGATTGTCCAGAATTTTGAAACCATTCTTCTCTAATAGCTTCTTAAATCCTGGTAACAAACAGCCTCCACCAATCGCCCAAATCTCATCGCCAGTATGTTTGGCATCAAGTGCCAGATTCACTGGTTTCTTCAAGTATTTTTCGTACCAATCTTTCAGACAAGCGCTGTAGACATCTTTGATATCAATGTCACGGCTGTATTTGGTATGCCCCATTTCCAAACAGAACCGAATTTTAGAAACATCTCCAATCTTGCCACCATTAATGCTTTTCATTTTTTTGGAGATATCATCAATCAAAACTTCTACACCTGTGGGATAGGGAGTGTGGACTTCTCGCTTTCCCTGGTTGTAACGAGAATACAGAGTCGTACCATTGCCAAAGTCTAGAACGGTTAACTTTTGCGGTAGTTGACGCCCAAACAATGCACCCATTCCCTCTGGCACTACTTTCAGCACTTCTACCGTTACATCTGATTGTTTACCAGCAAGTATTGGCTTCCTCTCTCCGTTTAGCACTTCTTTCAAGTCCGAGGCTAGAGCAACATCATGTAAACTGACGACTAACTTTAAATGCCAAGCCTTACGGTGTGGCAGATGTGCTAGTGCACCCAGTAATGTAATCAGCGCATTGTTGACTTTGTTTTCATTGTTGTCTGTATTGCGGTCAAAATGGTATCCTGTACGGAAAGCAGATTCTCCAACTGTGTAAGCAGTTCCGTTGAAAACCACCCTTCCAGGCACATCTTCCATTTCTTCTCTTGAAATATAACTGGGGACGCGAACGACTTCAAAACCATCGACTAGAAGTTTAATGCTGCCGTAACCGTTATTAATAGTTTGATAAAATCGCTGACATAGATTAAAAATCGCTTCAGTTCAGTATTATGACTGTACGCAGATAATTTTCGTTGTAAACTCAGAACGCCTGAAAGGTTTAATTAAACTTGTCTTCCTGCTAAGAGTTGCCTGTTAAGAGTTCCCTCTTTAATGTTTTCTAGATTCACGTTACCAACATTGGCAGCAAGAAGCCACTGCTTCATGTCAACCAAGGACTTTATCAATTTCGGCTAATTTCTGTTGCAGCAAGGTCTTCAATTCTTGGAGTTGTTCGCTACTCGCGTCCACCAAAGATGCTGACGATAGCGTGTTAATTTTTTGAATAACAGATTTTACTTCTTTCGACTGTGATTTTGCTGGCGTTAGATAGTTAGCTTTGATTTGTTTGATGATGTCACGTGTTTCGGGTACAGTGAGGTTTTCTTTTAGTACTTTGTCTGTAGCTTTCACGCGCTCCTTCTCTGCTTTTTGCTCAGATGTGCCTAATGCCTTAGCAGATAATGTTGCTAATGCCAATGCGTGTGCGCCTTTGAGTCCGCGATGACGAATTGCGTCTTTCAAATCTTGAGGTAAAGATAGCATTGGTAGGAGATTGTTTTTTACCGAGGCAGGATTCAATCCTAATTCGAGCAGCACTAAAAGTAAATTCTGCTCTAAACCAGTCACACCTAGTGCTTCTAACCCCTGCTGTTGTTCCTCTACACTCACAGCGATGAGTTGTGTAAGTTCTTTTATTTTGCGATCGCGCTCGATACGCTTGAGTACAGTCGCAAGCATAGTAGAGATTTCGTCTATGGCTAACCCAGTAGACTTGTTAACTTCCTTAACAATGGCTTCAGCTTTATCCAAAGGATTTAAGTCTTCAAACCCAAGAAATGTCATCAGCGATGATTGATCCAAATCCTTGGGCATTGGCACGACAACAGCCCGAACAGTTTTCCACTCTAGCAGTTTTGCCCCCTCAGTACGCAGCTGCCCGTCCAACAGCATATAGCGACCATTGTCTTGAGGTACAAGAATAATGGGTGTAATCTGTCCGTGTTTTTTTAGCAGTCGCGCTTTAGCTTGAATTGATTCTGGGGTGATTGTTTGTCGAGGTTGATTGGGGTTGGGGTCAATTAAGTCTACATCTATTTGTGCTTCTCCCGATTGATTTTGGAGTTGTTCTCGCAGAAGAGCTAGTTCTGCTTCTAATTCTGGAGACTGTGTTACTCGCAAATGTTCCACTTCAGCTTGCAGTTCAGCAATTTTCTTTTCTTGCTCGGTTTTTTGAACTGCTCCCTTAAATTTATCACCAATAGTCGGCAAGTTCCGTGCCATTATTTCTCCTTCTTCTTAATCAAACTAATTAAATCATCGGCAATTTGTTTAAAATCTTTGCACGCTGGATGCTTGGATCGGTATTCGTTTAAAGGTAATCCGTGGGCGCTGGCATTTTTAAATTCGTTTGAGTTGCGAATTTTAGAATAAAGTTTAATGCCTAGCTGTTCGGAAATATTTGGCAGTTGAGCAAGATACTGCCTGTGCATTGCTACGGCATCATCGTACATGCTGGGTACAAAACCCAAAATAGGGGGTTTGGGGTCAAGCTGCAATTCTTCAGAAGTGGTGATACACCACTCTACCAACTCTGCTGAACCGGAAATTGCTTTCATTTCTAGTTGTATTGGCACTAAAACATGAGTTGAGGCAGCTAAAGCATTAACATTCAGCATCCCCAAGGTTGCGGGGCAATCCAGGATAATTAGATCATGAGGTAAGGGATATTTGTGGAGCCTGTCTGCCAGAGTATATTCTCCGCGTTTGCGAATTACCAATTCATTTGCCATTTCTGCAAGTATTGGATGCCCTTGACAAACTTCGACTTTTGAATCGCCCCATGCTGGTACTAATGACCAATCACCTTTAAAATCCTTGGATAAAATTTGCACCATCGTATTCGGTGCTTCGACTGCTGACAAGCCGCAAAACACATCTAGCGATCGCTGTGGATCTAAATCCAGCAAAGCTACCTTGTATTTACGCCGACTGATTTCGTAAGCCAGATGTACGGCCAAAGTGCTTTTGCCTACACCACCGGCGTTTGCCAGGATTGCAAGAACTACCTGCGTCATAAAATCACCAGCACCTGATGAAGTGTAATCAAAAATATACCTGAATTCTGGAAATCTTCAACCACTGCTGCTTTAGAAATTAAATGCTACACTGCGGTTACTCTGCGCCATTTTAGAAAAGAGAAACATCCAAGACCACTGCTGTCGAGCATCATCAACGCGATCACTGTTTTTTGTCTTGAGATCATGTTAAGCATAAAGTTTGATAAAAGTTGCATTGACGGTGGAAAAGTTATCAAAAGCTAATGTTTATTTGTCGAATTTTAAAATTCGACATTTTCTCCTTCGCATTTGCTTACTTACTCCCGGTTCGCCCATTATCGCACAGAGCAAAACTCTTACTGGGCTATATCCTGATCACCCCAAAAAACAAACTGAGAAACCCACTGCCCTTAGGTTATTACGTGCTTTTTCTAACCTCAATTTGACGATTATTGAAGTCCGAAGTGAACCTTTTGGCTATGTTCCTGCTTTAAATCTTCTACAGCAGGAGATTATTTGTTTGTTAGCGCTATCACCTGATCTTTACAGCAACCTTGTGGATAATTCCTCTTAGTACAAGATTTCACAAGTTCGTAGTTCAAACCTGCTATCCAGTTTAAAGATAGAGGATTAATCATCCGCACAAACAATTGGTTAGAAACCACCATTTACCGTCGAACTGATGGTAGTTGGGTAGGATGAGCGAACATATTGCCTGCTATCTTGGAAAATACATTGAAGGAGATGAAGAGCGGGGATACCCTGATAGTTGGGAGTACCAAGGTTGGTTAGGCTGCCACCATTACATCTAAATCTATATCTACAAATCCACAAAAACCGTAAGCAATTGAACTCGCTTGCGGTTTCGTTTTTTAACACGGACTCACGTCCAAATAGCAATGAGAAAAAGCACTAAAGCTTACGCTAATTCTCTAAGAAAATCTATCTACCCCGCAGGAAATAACTATGGCTACTAAAACCAAGAAAGTTAGTTTGATTGATGACAGTGCAATGGGCATTTACCAGATTGCTGACTACAACGATCGCAAACTCAAAGCAATCTACTATGGATTACAGGAAACTTGGGGTAAAACCATCCAAGGGCAGTCTCAAACTAACTGGAATAAAGCCCAATGGGATGAGTTCAAAGCCAAGTTTGCAACCACGTTCGGTACAGTTGAAAATCCTAAGTACAGTGTTGAACAAATGGTTGAGTATTCTATCAAACACTTCAACAAAGGTTTGGAAGAATTGCTCGAAGTCAATAAACGTACCTGGCAAAAACGCGAACGTTTACTAGCAACACAAGTAGAAGTTATCTAATAATCAAAATTAACGAAAATAAGTCTCACTCACCTGACGGGTGGGATTTATTTTTTTCACGGGCTAAACGCCCCAAATTTGTGATAAATGACCTAGATAGGAGACAGTTATGGCTACTAAATCCACTAAAACCCAAGTTCTTAAAATCGATGATTCAGCTATGGAGCAATTCAAAGTTGAATCATTTGATGTGCGGAAGTATAACACTATTTTCTATTCGATTCGTAACCTCTACGGACGCGAATCGCGACGACAACTAGGCGTAGACAATTTCGACTGGAAAGCATTCAAAGCACAGTTTGAAATCTGTTTTGGTCATCCTGAAGAGCGTCGCTATACAACTGAACAGTTGCTAATGTTCGCACAAAATAAATTCAATATGGGTTTAGAAGACCTGCTAGCGTACAACCGTAAATCTTGGGAACTTCGCAAGAAACAGGAAGAACAATACGCAGCAATGGAGGAAATTAACCCTGTTATTCAGCCATCTCCAGAACTTGCTAATTCCCCCATTGATGACTCCGAAGTACTGGATGAAACTCCCTACTAATAAACCCTAAAAGATTCAGTTAGAACCAACTGTTTTGTACAGCCAAGTTCTAGCTGATATTTTTTTACTCAACAAACACGACAATAAAAATTTTCCCTATCCAAAATCAATTAAATATTCTCATTCACTGTTACAAAACTCTTGGGACGAGGACGGGGAGTATAGTCAAATTTGGGAGTAGGTTTAGCTTCTGCATTATCCACACTACCCCCAACAGATTTAGTTGGCGGTACAACCTCTGAACGTGCATAACCAGTCAGTTGATCAAACTGAATAATCATATGCTCGTGCAGGGCGTAAACGTCTGCTATCCGATTGCCCATACCAGAAGATATCTCATCAGGTATCAAGATATCACCATGCCAAGATACCTGAATCCCCTGTTTTTGAAAGTAAGCGTCTATCTCTGGGCGAACGTAATCAGCAGTTCCCCCACACAATACCAATTCCTCAATATCTTCATCCATTTTCGAGCGCAACCACCGAACAAGCGCACGCCAATATTCATCCCTAGCAAGTAATAAAGCCTTGGACATCAACTCGCCATCAAGTTGAATCTCCTCGCGTTTACGCTTGCGCGAGAGTTTCTGCATTACTTGGGGGTCGCAACAAGTACCAGCTTCGATCATCACCTCAACAATGTTGTGATTGTCAGGGCTTAGTCCTGATACCTTAGACGTGAAATTGTCTACCAGCCAAGACATCCCAAAATTGCTGGTTATTCCCGCACCACTTGAACCACCCCGAACGGTAAAAATACTGGCGTTACGATAACCAAGCATCACGTACATTGCAGCAGGCATATTCCCACCTAGTGTTCGCCGGCGGTGGAAAAATACTCCGGCTCCTTCAGGTGAAGCATCATAACGAAGCATCTTCACTCGCATCTTACCTGCTGGCGTATCAAACCCCCTAAATGCATCCTTCAAACGAGTTTGTAGTTGTTCTTTGTCTTGCACTTCCCCTGGTGGCAGCAAAATACTCAAGTAAGCAGCAACATCGTTACCCAGGTTTAACTTCTCTTTGGCAAGCCAAATTAGACCACACACCTTGGGAACTGCTAGTTCGTACTTAAGTTCTCTCAGTTGCAATATACCCCCAAACCGACGGCGGGCAAGTTCTCCCAACGCGCAATATTCACCGCCTATTCCTACCCAAGCGCGATAAGAGGGATTACCTTCTGTCTCAATGCCCTCAACCGAAGCTTTAGCAACGTCCGCTACTTCTGAGTCTAAAAGTAAGACTTGTGGCCTTCCTTCTGGATACTCCTGCACAATAGCCTTGGTCTTACTTCCACCCATATCTATCGTAATTACTATTTTTTTCTAGAGCGGTAAAACTTGCTAGAGAAGAGCAAAAATCTGGTAACGT
>NZ_JCACKS010000090.1:0-70747 GCF_059505505.1 Pelatocladus sp.
AGGGGGGATCAAAACGCTACTAGGCAACTTTATAAGACTTCTGTGTACACCGCAGAATAAGGGGAGAGGTTTGGAGAGGGGTAAAAATCTATGCTTCAAAACAAGAAATACAGACTTCCATATTTTTATTTTTTCGTATGAAACCACCCTGAAGGGGACAAAGGAGTGTGGGGAGTGTGGGGAACAATTTGTCTCCCTTGTCTCCCTTGTCTCCTTTCCCCAATCCCTTTACTCACCAAATTTTAAAGCTTGTCCCCGTACTTGTGTATGCAATTTGCCTTTTTCATACACAATCTCACCACCAACAATTGTGTAAGCGGGCCATCCTGTGAGATTCCAACCTTCAAAGGGACTCCAACCGCATTTACTTAATAATTCTTGGCGCAAAACAGGACGATAATTTTGCAAATCTACAAGCACTAAATCAGCATCATAACCAGGTGCGATCGCTCCTTTGTTGGGGATATTATATGCTTTGGCGACAGCAGTAGACATCCAGTTAACAACTTGAGCGAGAGTGCATCGTCCTTGGTCTGTGGCTGTTAACATTAAAGGTAAAGAAGTTTCTACCCCTGGCATTCCAGAGGGACTATTGGGGTAAGGTTGCGCTTTTTCTTCTAAGGTGTGGGGTGCATGATCGGTGGCAATAAAATCAATAATGCCATCATGCAAAGCTTGCCAGAGAACTTCGTTATCGTGGGGCGATCGCAAAGGTGGATTCATCTGTGCCAATGTGCCAATTTTTTCATAGACACTTGTATTCAATAATAAATGTTGTGGTGTGACTTCTGCTGTCACCCAACTTGGCTTTTGTTGACGCAGTAATTCTGCTTCCTCAGCCGTAGACATATGTAAAATATGCAGACGTCGCTGATATTTTTGTGACAATTTCAATACTTGCTGCGTTGCCAAGAGTGCTGCTTGATTATCTTGGATTTGAGAATGGACTGCAACGTCATGAATACCAGCAAATTCTTGGCGTCTTTGGTTGATTCTGGCTTGATCTTCGGCGTGAACGGCAATTAAACGTTTTTCTTTAGCAAATATTGCTTCTAAAATCTCTTGTTCATCCACCAACAACTGCCCATGCATCGACCCCATAAAGATTTTGATCCCTGGGGTTGGATTTGCCAAGAGCAAGTCTGGGAGATTTTCTGCTGTGGCGCCAATAAAAAAGCCATAGTTCACTAGGCATTTATTCTGGGCGCGTTGCAGTTTATCATCAAGTGCTTGCTGGGTAGTTGTCAGAGGACGTGTATTTGGCATTTCCAAAAACGAAGTCACTCCGCCTTTGGCACACGCACAAGTTGCAGTAAACAAGTCTTCCTTGTGTTCCAATCCTGGTTCCCGGAAGTGTACTTGTGGATCGATAACTCCTGGCAACAAAGTTAACCCTTCTGCGTCAATCTCTGTGATTGCTGTTTGTTCTGTGGATATTTCTGGTGCAATTTCCACGATCAGGCGATCGCGCGTCAGCACATCCCCAATTATTAATTCTCCATTGGGTAAAATTATGCGAGCGTGCCGAATTAGTAAACTAGTTGAAGATGACATGGATATTCAAGTGTTAAAGCAAGAGGTATTTTTCACAAAGCCCATTTTAGAGGCAGTCTATAGGAGTGTAAAAGAAAAAATCAGATCATGATTACAGTAATACTTGCGGTTAACTTATTCTTTTTTTTAGGTTAAACTTTATTTGACTGTTAATGATAAATTTTTGTCACTTATCAAAAACAAGTTTATTTTTTTAAGCATAAATAAATAATTCAGTTATGAAATACCTAAACTCCTAAGTTTCTGTCTCCTACTTTCTATTGCAAGCTTGTACATTGGACAATGTAACTGAAAAACTCGCTTTCTACGGTTAAGATTACAGGTATGGCATCTTTAAGGATTGTGGATTAAATAACATGCAACTAATTTATATATTTACCTCGCACCAACTACAACACCCCTTTGAACTCCCTCGCAGAGGATGAGATAGTGTTTTTTATTTAGTTCGCGTTCCTAAACAGAAAAAATAGAAATAGTATCTTGTGCTTTTAGTCAAGTAATTTCATGCAAAATCAAGTGTCTGATAACAACAACTCTAGTCAAAAACCGGATAGTTCTTGGATAGCAGAACTAGGTAGAACAATTGTATTAAGTATCGTGTTGGCTTTGGGTATTCGTACCTTTGTAGCTGAAGCCCGTTGGATTCCATCTGGTTCAATGGAACCAACCTTACATGGTTCGCCTAATCAGTGGGAAGCAGATAAGATTATTGTTGATAAGTTAAGTTATAAATTTTCTAATCCCCAAAGGGGAGATATTGTAGTATTTTCACCCACAAAAGAGCTACAGCAAGAACAATATCAAGATGCTTTTATCAAGCGTATTATTGGTTTGCCAGGAGAAACAGTATCACTCAAAAGCGGTAAAGTATTTATCAACAATCAACCTCTTCCAGAAAACAAATATCTTTCGCCTTCACAGCAGACAGTCGTTAATGTTTGCACTTCCGGTCCACAACCACCCTTTTTAGCTAAACCTGTAACCATACCTGCCAATTCCTATTTAGTATTAGGTGACAACCGTAACAGCAGTTACGATAGTCGCTGTTGGGGTGTTGTTCCCAGAGAAAATATTATTGGTCGTGCTGTAATTCGTTTTTGGCCTCTAGATCACGTCGGTGGTATTGATAAGTCACCATTGTATAAGTAAGGGAATCGGGAAACGGGGACAAGAGAAATGAGGAGAATGACGAATGACTAATGACTAATGACTAATGACTAATGACCATTGACCAACAATCAACTGAAAACTCATGCCATACGTTGCTAAGATTTTAATCTACCCGATTAAATCACTAGATGGTGTTGAAGTAGAGACAGCAAGACTCCTATCTAGTGGTGCTATACAGTATGATCGTGAGTTTGTGATTGTTGATGAACACGATAGGTTTGTCAATGGTAAGCGTCATGTCAAAATTCATTTGTTGCGATCGCAATATAATTTAGAAAATAGAACTGTATTGTTAAAAATCTCAGAGAATAACTTACAACAAGTTTTTCATCTAGATCATGAACAGCAGATGCTGGAAGATTGGTTAAGTAAATTTTTTGGGTTTGCCGTTAAACTAAAACAAAATCTTCTGATGGGTTTTCCTGATGATACTGTCTCACCAGGTCCAACGATCATTAGTACAGCAACCTTAACAGAAGTGGCCTCCTGGTTTACTGGTGTGAGTGTAGATGAAATGCGTCGTCGTATACGTGCCAATATCGAGATCGACGGTGTATCAGCATTTTGGGAAGATAGATTATTTGGCGAACAAGATGATTTTGTTCCCTTTCGAGTCGGAGATATACACCTGTTAGGGATAAATCCCTGTCAACGTTGTATTGTACCAACACGTGATTCTTTGAGTGGAAAAGTTTATACAAACTTTCAGAAAGTGTTTGTAGCAAAGCGCCAGCAAACATTACCTGCTTGGGTTGCTTCATCCCGTTTTAATCACTTTTATCGGTTAAGTGTCAATACGCAATTATCACCTTTAGCAGGAAAAACCGATTTCAAAATTGGTGATCAAGTAAAAGTATGACACAAATCAAAATTACCTGATACATATTGGATTTATTCTAGGGGCGTACAACTGTATGCCCTTCTGCCATATATTTGTATGATCAAAAAAGTTAAATGATTAGATCCCTGCACCAATTTTCAAGAGAATCAATCACGGAAAAATCCCTCTAACTAACACGAAAATACATTTTCTCCTACACATCCCTAAACTCGTTCGGACTTCGGCCTGAGCGCTCAGTCAAAAGCTGACGCTCACTTACACCCTCACACCCCACCTTTTTCTAGCTAGATTCCTAAAATGCATTTGACTCCAAAAAGAGATTCCAAAGCAAATATCTTGGTAGTTGATGATACCCCTGATAATCTGCGACTTTTGTCAGCAATGCTTACTGCACAAGGCTATGAAGTTCGTAAAGCCTTAAGTGGCAAAATGGCGCTTACTGCTTGTCAAATGGTTTTGCCAGATGTCATTTTGTTAGATATTAACATGCCAGAAATCGATGGCTACGAAGTTTGCAGACAGTTAAAAACTAATGATAGAACTTGTCGAATTCCAGTTATTTTTATTAGCGCTCTTGATGATGTTTTAGATAAAGTTAAAGCTTTTGATGTGGGTGGTGTAGATTATATTACTAAACCATTTCATGGAGTAGAAGTTGTATTGCGAATAGAAAATCAGCTAAAACTATGTTTATTACAAAATAAATTACACGATAAAAATATATTACTGCAAAAAGCTCTTGATGATTTGCAAACTTCTGAAGTTCAAATGATTCAACAAGAAAAAATGGCAGCATTAGGGCAGTTGGTAGCAGGGATTGCTCATGAAGTTAACAACCCTATTAGTTTTATCTACGGAAACCTTGAACATGTTAGTCAATATGTACAAGACTTAATCAATTTAATTGAAGCCTATCAACAAGAATATCCATCCCCCACATTAAAAATTCAAGAAATAGTTAAACAAATGGACTTAAATTTTTTGATCAACGATCAACAAAACCTTATGGATGCAATGTATAGGGGAGCAGAACGCATCCGTTCTATTGTTGAAGCACTACAAAATTTCTCTCGACTCGATGAAGCGCAAATGAAGCGTGTAAATATCCACGAAGGTATAGATAGTACTATAGTGATGTTGCAACATCGACTCAATAAAACAACTAATCGTCCTGCAATTAGAATATTAAAAAAGTATAGTGATTTACCGTTAGTTGCTTGTTATGTCAGTGAAATAAACCAAGTGTTTATGCATCTATTGAATAATGCGATCGATGCCTTGGATGAGTCAAGTGTCAATAGTCAAGTGTCAATAGCAAAGGACAAAGGAGAAATTCACATTCGCACGATGCTAACAAACTCAGATACTGTAAATATTTATATCGCTGACAATGGACCGGGTATATCTGAATCCGTGCGATCGCGAATGTTTGACCCATTTTTTACTACAAAGCCACCAGGCAAAGGTAGTGGACTAGGATTGGCAATTAGTTATCAGATTGTTGTGCAGAAACATCAAGGAAAACTCACCTGTAACTCACTACCAGGGCAAGGTGCAGAGTTTATCATCGAAATTCCTCTCCAACAAAGCGAATTAAATTAGGCAAATGCCTACAACATTTTTCTGTCACATAGCATAATAGATAATGTGACTGATCACCTCAACCCCTTGCAATCCCTTAAAGAAGGTCACTGGTTCAAGCTCATTTGCGGAGCCAGCTTTCAACACCTGCCTGCGGTCAGAAGTTTAACATTGGCCTATACACTAGCAGGTGCTGACTGTATAGATGTGGCTGCTGATCCGGCTGTAATTACCGCAGTTCGAGAGGCGCTACAAATTGCAGTTGAGTTTGCCGAAGACGCACAAGCACGAGGCTTTGCCAACAAAGGAAAGTCACCTTTTCTGATGGTTAGCCTTAATGATGGAGAAGATCCACATTTTCGCAAAGCAAAATTTGATTCTACAGCGTGTCCTGCAAATTGCAATAGACCATGTGAAAGAATTTGCCCTGCACAGGCAATAGAATTTAGCAACACACCAGAGCATTTTTCAGGAGTGATATCCAACAAGTGCTACGGTTGTGGTCGTTGCATACCAATCTGCCCTTATGGTATAATTAATACAAGCTCTTACGTAATAAAACCAGAAGCGATCGCACCATTAATTTTGTCATCTGGGGTAGATGCGATAGAAATTCATACACAAGTAGGACGTTTGACCGAATTTCAGCGATTGTGGCAAACGATAGCACCCTGGGTTGAGCAATTGAAGTTAGTAGCGATTAGTTGTCCAGACGGGGAGGGTATGATTGATTACCTACATGCCCTGTATGATGCGATCGCGATCCATAATTATGCCTTGATTTGGCAAACCGACGGACGGCCAATGAGTGGTGATATTGGCGATGGCACCACCACAGCCGCAGTCAAATTAGGGCAAAAAGTCTTGGCAGCAAAATTACCTGGATACGTGCAGTTAGCAGGCGGCACGAACAGTTATACCGTTGCCAAGTTAAGGGCGATGGGATTGTTGAGGAAAGGAGGACAAGGAAGAATTTCTCCCATATCTCCCCCCTCTTCCTTGTCTGCCTTGTCTCACATTTCTGGGATAGCCTACGGCAGCTACGCTCGTGTATTGCTGTCACCAATTCTAGAGCAGTTAGAAGCAAAGGAGGTGAATGACACCAGTGTCAAAACAACTGTCCGCCTAGAAAATGAACCAGAATTGCTCTGGCAAGCTGTTGGACTTGCTCATTCTCTTGTTTCCCAGCTCAAGTCACAGCAGTAGGGTACGGGCAAACCTCGTGTCCAGAAAAGCATATCGCTATCTCTAAAAACGTCACCATAATAAGCATGACGATTACAGAAGATCTCCAAAAATTGTTAGATATTTTGCCCCAAGACCTGCGGCAAATATTAGAGAAGCATCCCCAACGAGATAGTTTAGTGGAAGTGGTTTTAGATCTGGGCCGTCGTCCAGAAGCCCGCTTCCCTCATCAAGCTGAGTATCTGAGCGAAATACCCATCACTCAGAACGTGATCGATGATTGTATTCAGCGAGTGGGGAACTTTGGCGGAGATAATCGAGCCGGAATAGAGCAAACTTTGCATAGAATCAGTGCCATCCGTAACCGTAGCGGTAAAATTATTGGCTTAACTTGCCGTGTTGGTCGAGCGGTGTTTGGAACTATCGGCATGATTCGCGATTTAGTAGAAACTGGTAAATCGATTCTGATGCTGGGACGCCCAGGTGTGGGTAAAACCACTGCCTTACGAGAAATTGCCCGTGTTTTAGCGGATGAGTTGAACAAACGTGTAGTAATTATTGACACCTCCAATGAAATCGCAGGTGATGGCGATGTTCCCCATCCAGCAATTGGGAAAGCCAGGCGGATGCAAGTTGCTCATCCCGAATTACAACATCAAGTGATGATTGAAGCTGTGGAAAACCACATGCCAGAAGTGATCGTCATTGATGAAATTGGCACAGAACTAGAAGCTTTAGCCGCTCGCACCATTGCCGAACGAGGTGTACAGTTAGTAGGTACTGCCCACGGAAACCAAATTGAAAACTTAATCAAAAACCCAACTCTTGCGGATTTGGTTGGTGGTATCCAAGCTGTAACATTAGGCGATGATGAAGCCAGACGCCGAGGCAGTCAAAAAACTGTTTTGGAACGCAAAGCACCTCCCACTTTCGAGATTGCCGTGGAAATGCTGGAACGACAACGCTGGGTAGTTCATGAGAGTGTAGCTGACACAGTAGATAGTTTACTAAGAGGGTATCAGCCTACTCCACAGGTGAGAACTGTTGACGAAGAAGGTAAGGTTAAGATTACACGCCAGTTAACACCTTTGAATGGCCGTTCCCAAACTCTCGCCAAAGAAGAGTCATTTGTACCAGCACGACAGTCAAACGGCTGGCGCTCATCTGGACAAATGCAAGCATTACCGTTACCTACTACCCAACCAAATAAGTTGAGTAGGCATAATGAATTTGACCGCTTACTAGATGAATCTTTCAACTATTTTGGTGGCTTCGATGATGCTGATAGTAAACTAGCAGGGCCCAATGGTGAAGATTTACCACTGCATATCTATCCCTATGGTGTCAGTCGTAGTCAATTAGAACAAGTAGTTGAAGTGTTGAATTTACCAGTGGTCTTGACAAAAGATATCGATAGTGCTGATTCAATTTTGGCATTGCGATCGCACGTCAAAAACCATGCTAAATTGCGGCAAATGGCCAAAGCCAGACAAGTGCCAATCCACATGATTAAATCTAGTACCATACCGCAAATTACCCGTGGTTTGCGGCGGTTACTCAACATTGATGATCCGGAAGTGACGGACGATCGCGAACTGCAATTATTCCTCCACAGCGCTACTGATGATGAAATTGACGCGTTAGAGGAAGCCAGATTAGCAGTCGAAAATATTGTCATTCCTAAAGGACAACCTGTGGAATTATTACCCCGTTCTGCTCAAGTGCGGAAAATGCAGCATGAGTTGGTGGAACACTACCGCTTAAAATCCAATAGCTTTGGGGAAGAACCAAATCGGCGTCTGCGGATTTATCCAGCATAATATTGTTTGACGAAAATCCTCATACATATTGGATTTTTTATAGGGGCGTAACTGATATCTTGCACCAAACCCGTATCTCGCCTCAGAATTAATTCTGAGGCTAATAGCATAAGTCCGTTAAAACGGACTCAAACACTTTTCTAGTCACAGTTTTCTCCTCCTAATGCAGGAGCCGAGCCTTTATGTATATTCAACGAGCTGCGTGATTTACCCTTGGTAGTGGTACAGCGACGGACTTCCATAGCCGGAGGTTTCCTCTGGCTCCAGTCCTCCCCTAAAGGCGCGTCTTGCTTGGCTCGGCTCCTGCTGATGGTTCATTGCATCGAAGTTATGTGTAGAGACGCGAAATTTCTCGTCTCTACATGACTATAAACTAAACTCCGCAACATCATCTTCACCCATATCTAGATCTTTACCCACGGCAGTAGGCTTAAAATCAGCACCATGAATTAACTCATTAAAAGGCTTACTAGGATTTTGATAAATTATATTTAAAACACTCAGAAAATCCCTAACAATTTCACCCGGAGTTAGTAAAGCTGCTGCACCCAAACGATTGACAATTTCTTGGACAAATTCTTTTAAATCAGAAGTTTTTAATATCTGTGTATAAGCAAAATTCAGAGCATGAATTTCTGTTAATGTTTGCAAAAGTAACAGAATTTCTTCTTGACTCAAAGGATTGAGCCGCATCACAGGCCCTAAAAATTCTTGTACACCAGCTTGAGTCACAAAACGGCTTTCTTTTGTTCTTCGACGCCAGGCAGGATCAGCAAACAGCCCACGATTTGGATCTTCTAAAAATTTTGTTGTTCCACCTACAAATACTCCGAGATTTTCGGCTTTACACTGCATAGTATCGTTGAAGATTGCTAGTAACCTGTTGTAATTTTTTTCGCGAGTTACAGTAGTGGGAATTTGATATATATTTGCTGCTTCATCCAGTAACAATACAAGCCCTTTGTAGCCAATTTCCGCAGTAAATTTAGCAATTAATTTAATGTAATCATACCAACTATCATCATCAATAATTACCCGCACTCCTAAAGCTGCTTTAGCTTCTGTCTTAGTGCTATATTCTCCTCGCAGCCAACGCAAAGCAGAATTTTTTAGCTCATCATCATCTAGGCGATAACCACGCCAATAAGCAATAATCACATTGCCAAAGTCAAAACCATGAACTAAGTCTTCTATATACTGAATTACTTCCCTAATTTTGTTTTCTACTTGGTCATCAAAGCCATCATCATTGGGACGCATTCCAGTTTCTTTGGCAACTTCTTGTTGAATTTTACTAATCCATCCCTCTAAAATTGCTACTAAAGCACCGCCATCAGGGCGAGTTTTTGTAGCAAGGCGACTCATTAATTCTCGATAAGTTGCTAAACCTTCGTTGTTGCTTCCTGCTAGTCGGCGTTCTGAACACAAGTCCGCATCAGTAACTACAAAACCTTGCTCCATAGCACGATTGCGAAGTAACTGTAGCATGAAGCTTTTACCTGAACCATAGTTCCCAATTATGAAGCGAAAAGCTGCTACTCCTTCTGCAATGTCATTGAGGTTTTGTAATAGGCTTTGTAGTTCTTTTTCCCGACCTACTGCTATATGTTCTAGTCCTACCCTTGGTACAACACCCGCGCCAAGAGAATTGATGATAGCAGTGGAGACTTTTTTCGAGATTTTGAGCTTTGCCATGTAAATTTACCTCACTTCCATGTATTTTAGCTTGAAGGTGAGCTTTGCTTTCACATGGAGTAAGGTCAAGAAATAGGGGTGCAGGGGAAAGGACGTCTTAAAAAGGAAGAGAAATAGAATCAAAGTCTCCCTTTGTAAGGGGGACTTTGGGGGATCTAAAACGTTTTGCTACACCGACAAGAGGGCTTTTCAAACAACCTCTAAGAAGCAACTCTATAATTATTGCCCAGAGGCTTCGCTCTTACTTAATATTTTTGTAGATTGCGATCGCTTTTTCCACGTCACTTTTATACTCTGGATAAATTTCTGGAGTTGCTACATTTGGATCAATGAGCAATTCGCCAATCGTGTTATTAGCATTTTCATTGATAGAATCAATTAATAAATTTGGCATAGTAATATTAGCTTCAGCTATTTTTTTTATAGCTACATTTGGATTCTCCTCTTCAATAATTGCTTTTAATACTTGAATTTCTGAGTCAGACAAATGATTGAGTAAGCTAGACCATTCTGAGGTAAATACTTCTAGATTATTGGATGTCTCTAGCTCATCTACTGTATCAAGTAAATCAGCAAACGGAAAAAGGTCTACATCTTCTTCCTGATTATTTTCTAATACATTACTGGAATCTAAATTTTCTATTTGCTGTAATAATTCCCATACTTGATTTTGTAAATGATCGCGTTCATCTTGCAATAAGGAAATTTGACTTTCCAATTGTTGGAGTTGGTTTTGCTGCTCTGCTAATTGTACTTTTAATGAATTTAGATTAATTTCTGTCTTTTCTGTTTCTAGCTTTTTGTCAAGCAACAATTGATTTTGTTGCTGATATTCTGCTTCTATTTCTTGAACTTGAAGTCTCATTTCATGTAACTTTTCTTCTAGTTGAGGTTTAAGCCTTTCTAGAAGAGTTAAGTTACTTTCTAGGTCTTGCCTTTGCTGCAACAGTTCACACAGTTGATTATGTAACTGATTGATCTCAGCTTTAGAAACACTACAATTTAATTCTAATCGGCGTTTTTCTGCATTGATAGCAGACAAAGAATTATTATGTTCTAATTTCGCTTTTTCTAGTTCGGTAATTTCATTTTGTAAAAGAACAATTTGTGATTCCAACTGTTTTTTTTCGATTACATAACTGCTTAACTCACGGTTAAGACTGTCTCTTTGATTTCGACGTTCATTTATTTGATTTTGTAATTTATTCGATTCTTGATACAATAAAGAATGTTGAGTTTCTAATTCATTGACTTCTGCAACTACACGAGATTTCAAACCCTCCAGTTCTTTAATACGTCTGTGGAGAGAATCTAGAACTAGCATTTCACTAGCTCGGCGTCGCTTGTCTATAAACAAGGCTGCAAGATAGGTAGAAAATATTGTGATGATGCCTGTGAAAAAGGCATTTTTAACATCCCAATTACTAAAGACTAAACCAAGTCCGAAACTCGCACCAAAGGCAACTACACCGAGAATAAGTCGATTACTTACTGTTGTTGACTGCATATTGCTGGTTTTGAGCATATTTCTTTCTTTTGACTTTTAATTTTTAACTTGGATTGCAGCAAGATTCATATCTGCTTTTAAAAAATCTACAAATTGTCGTGCTGTTCTTCCAGAACGACCGTTATGACGAGTTGCCCATTGTAAAGCTTTGTATTCTAAATCTTCCTGACTGATATTAATTCCTGCTAAATCCGCAAGATGCCGGATAATTTTTAAATAAGTTTTTTGATCAGATCCTTCAAAAGTGAGAGTCAGACCAAAGCGATCGCTAAAGGAAAGTTTTTCCTGCATTGTATCCCAGGCATGAACTTCATCATGATCGCGGGGAGCAGGTCTATCAGCGAAAAACTCCCGTACTAAGTGGCGACGGTTAGAAGTAGCATACACCACGATGTTTTGTGGACGTGCAGTTAAATTCCCTTCTAACACGACTTTTAACGCCTTAAAAGCATCGTCATCTTCCTCAAATGAAAGATCATCAACAAAGATAATAAATTTATGCGGTACTCCTCGCAAATGTTCCACAATCACTGGTAAGTCTTGTAGTCGTGATTTTCCCACTTCCAACAGTCGCAAGTTACTCTCTCCATACTCATTCAGCAAAGCTTTAACTAAAGAAGATTTACCAGAACCACGACTACCATAAAGTAATACGTGTAGAGCCACTTGTCCCGACAACAAAAATTCCGTATTTTTCAACAAAGCTTCTTTTTGCGACTCATAACCCACAAGTTCGCTTAATTTAACTGTATCAGGATAAGTTATACCCACAAACTGCCCATCTTGCCAACGTAGGGCTTTGTACTCTGCAAATAAACCCGTACCGTATTGCTGATAGTATGTCGCCAAATATTCTACAGCGTCTGACCAATTTTCCAACTGTTGTAGAGAACTAATAAACTGTGTTTCTACACCCGCTATCCCATCCTGCTCTAAATACCACACTACTGGTGAAACAGGTAAATGAGCAATATTCTGTACCCATTCACTCAAAATAGCGCTGCTACATTCATATAAATTTTGGAGTGCGAGTAAATCATGTTTGGCTGCTGCTACCAAAGCAGTTGGTAAATTCTCAAACTCTTGCTGTTGAGCTTGTTTTGTAAAAGGATTCTCAGCTTTGAGAATTTGAGTAATTAGATATTCTTCCCAGTTTTGATTTTTTGTTGCTAAGGCTCGAAAGTAACTGCCATAAGCTTGCAGACAACTCCTAGCATCTGCTTCACTGTAACGAATAGCTTGTAACAGATCAAGAAACGCTATACCTACTTCCGTTTGCAGGACAGATTGGTAGAGTAAAAGAGAAGCTGCTTGGCGTTGGAGAAATTGAATCTTTGCGTAAGACGAATTACTTGCCGTAGGCATAACTTGATTATCCATCTATCAATTGGGTTATTTAGCGAAACAGCTATGCTAAATTGTCTACCGGGGCTTGCAAGAAAATTAAAATCTACATAGGTTATGAATTTAGGTATTGTTGCCGCCCTTGCTTACGGCATCTTGACAGTAGTGGGTGGTATTGTAGGTTACATAACGGCTGGTAGTAATATGTCACTTTTTAGTGGCAGTATCAGTGGTTTAATACTCATATTTTCGGCTTTAATACAAATTCAAGGTCAAAACTGGGGTTTGACTCTAGCAGCTATTGTTACAGCCATATTAATAGTTGTTTTTGCATTTAGATTAGCTAAAACACGTAAGTTTATGCCTGCGGGATTGATGACAATTTTAGGTATGTTGACGCTAGCGCTGATTGTACATCAATTTCAAATTATGAAATTAGGTAGAGGGGGATAGTCATTCGTCATTTGTCATTAATCATTGATAAGGGTTTCAATAGAGATTATTAAGGACTTTTAAAATTAGTTACTTTTGCACTTAACGTTTGGCTAAATTTTGATTTAGTAACTTAAATTTTTGTTGCGAACCACAATAGCTTTATCGGGGAACCGGTGTTCTATGTCATCATGTCACAATAGAACACGTATCCTTTTTTATCCACAGGGAATCAAGCATGGCTCTCCGTCTAGGTGATACAGTACCGAATTTTACCCAAGCCTCAACACACGGCGATATTGATTTTTATGAGTGGGCGGGTGACAGCTGGGTAGTGCTGTTCTCTCACCCCGCAGACTATACACCAGTTTGCACCACTGAGTTAGGAACTGTTGCCAAACTCAAACCAGAATTTGATCAGCGCAATGTTAAAGCGATCGCCCTGAGTGTTGATGATGTTGAATCCCACACAGGCTGGGTGGGAGACATTGAAGAAACACAGAGTACTAAACTCAACTACCCAATTTTGGCAGATCCAGATCGTAAAGTTTCTGACCTTTACGACATGATCCACCCCAACGCTAATGCTAGCGTGACGGTACGGACAGTATTTATCATTGATCCCAGCAAAAAGTTACGTCTGACTCTGACTTATCCTCCCAGCACTGGACGTAACTTTGATGAAATTTTGCGAGTAATTGATTCGCTGCAACTAACTGATAACTACAGCGTCGCTACTCCAGCTGACTGGAAAGATGGCGATGATTGCGTGATTGTTCCTTCACTCAAAGATCCTGAAGTACTGAAGGAAAAATTCCCCAAAGGTTATCAGGAAGTCAAGTCTTATTTGCGGATGACTCCCCAGCCAAATAAATAATTGACTTATTCACAAGACCTCACCTTAATTGATCGTCAAACAAGGTGAGGTTTTTTATTCCAGCAAAAAAGTTTGTAAATAATCTAAGGGAACCGTAAAGACATAATAGATCACTCCCACACCTAGCAGAGTTACAGCCAAACTCGAAATAATCACCCAACGATCTGGCGGTTGATAGCTGTCCTCATCAATATCTCGACGAACAGCGAAATAATGTTGAGTTGAAAGCAATACAGTCAATATACCCACCAAAGCAAAGGCTAAACCCAACTTCCAACCGTTACCAGGAGGTTGCGGTGCTAAGGGTGGACGAATAATACGCAGGCGCACAATTAAAACACCAAAACCCATGAGTGCAATCCCACTCCGCATCCATGCTAGATAGGTACGTTCATTTGCTAAATGATCCCGTACCCGATCTGATCTGTATTTCTTTGATTTTTCTTGTGATTTTTCTAATTTATCTACTTGCATATTCATAGGTTTTATATAAGTAAGTGGGTCAAATTAAATATAAAACCTCACCCTCAATCCCTCTCCTTAGTAAGGCTGCGGTGTACACATAAATCCTCTGATCCCCCTAAATCCCCGCGCTGGCGCGCCGCTACGCTAGAAAAAAGGGGGACTTTGATTCTAGTTCCCCCTTTTTTAAGGGGGGTTAGGGGGGATCAAAACGCTACTAGGCAACTTTATAAGACTTCTGTGTACACCGCAGCCTTAGTAAGGAGAGGGAAGCCGGAGGCAGGGTGAGGTTTTATTTTATCTTTAATTACACCTACCTACTTATTTGATATATTAAAAATATTATTATTGTTGATTTGTTCACATATAGATCCCCGATTTTTGAGAAAATTCGGGGATATTTTTCAGCCAGCTTTAGTTATTTAATCGTTAATTTCTACAGTCGTAATACCTGCATCTAATGCTGCTTTGACAGTATCAGGAATAAACCAGTTAGCCTCACCAGCTTGAAAAACTTTTGCAGGCGGAACATTAAATTCTATTTCACCAGTTTTGGGGTTGTTTGTAGCGACTAAACGAGTTCCATCTACAATCTTAAAAGCTGTCGCAGGTTTGGCTGCTTGATTTTCTGTAGCAGGTGTTCCAGGAATATAAACACCATCACAATCTAAGTCTTCATCAGTTTCTGCACCACTAGGTAGAAGATACAATTGATTGTCGTAGGTTGAGCTAGATTTTTTAGGCTTTTGAGCGTAGACTAACAGTGTCTTTCCAGTTTCGTTGCGACATACACCACAACTTTCACCAGTTTCCAAGATATATTTTTGGAATTTTAGATTAGAAATATTTTCGAGAATTTCTGGAGTTGAACCTTGGGTTTGTTTTTCCTGTAAAGCTGCATCTAGTGCTTCAGTCACTTCGATATAATCTGGATTAGAAGTGTACTTTTTACCAGCCCAAGATGGTTGAGTAATCATTAGATTTACAAGCAATATTACGCAGACAATAGTGATTTTAAGCAGATTAATCTTGAAAATTTTCATCAGTTGATCCTTGCAAAAGTTCAAAGTAAAACTTCAAACTTTTTGGCTAGCTGTTAACTAAATAATTGAATATTTAATGCCGTTCTCAGCAATCTTTCATCTATATTTAGACTCAAATTTTTTCAACTTTATGTAACACTTGCGGTTTAGATGTTTCTAAAGAAAACCCGTAAATTTCTCGCCACATATTCCGGCTTGCAATTAAAAGATACGAACCAAGAACTATGCAAACTATGACAGCCAACATAGGTGTTTCTAGAGTGTGGCTTCCCATCAAAATTGAGATGCCTAATCCGATTAAGATAAAGGGAATCAGAAAATTACCATAGCGAGTAATTGCAGAAGCGATCGCACCAACTTTGGTCAAACAGTAAGCAAGATAACACCACACACCCACCATCGAGAAGAACACTCCAACAATGATGAGCAAGTTATCCCAACTGGTACTGGCAAATAATGGCATATAGATCCCGATGTTGTCGCCACCGTTAGCAACCGTTATCGCTGCAACACCATAGGTTTGGGGAGCAAGTAAACTTGATAACCAAGATTGAGATGAGTTTGAAGATTGGGTATCTGCTGCTGTGTCTTCATTTTCAGTATCTGGATGTAGTAAGCGACTGATGGCGATCGCAATTGGAACCATACCGAGTAAACCAATCCAGGATTCTGGTAAGATGCATTTACCCAAAAAACTTGGTAAACTTGCAATTACTAACGCACTAAAACCCAAGTATTGACCAATAAGAATATGGCGACGACGAAAGCAACTACTTACTTGGGAAAAAAACAGTGACAAAACAACAATATCATCGAGATTAGTTGCAGCAAAAGCAGTCAGTCCTGTAGGAATAGCAGTTAGTAATCCGCTCATTACATAGTATCTCCGTGCTGGTGTCAGCAGTTATTGCTTATTGGTTTTTGAGAAGTGATAACTGGATAATTGGTAACTGATAACTGCATAGTTTTACTTTATGGCTCACTACTATTGAAAGCAAACAGTCTTTTTTTTCAAATCCATAGATGGAAGTTATAAATGTCTGCCAACCATACGCTTAATAACTATTTGTAAGAAGTACAGTTTTTCGATTGATTTACCGTATAATACTTTTGTTATGATTCAAATCACCACTTAACTAGTCGGTAAGTAGCTAAAATGACATTGGAGCAGTTGCGAATTTTTCTAGCTGTTGCGGAACTGTTGCACTTTACTCGCGCCGCAGAAGCACTTTATATCACCCAACCAGCTGTCAGTGCTGCGATCCAATGTTTAGAAACAGAATACGGTTTGAAGTTATTTCATCGGATTGGTCGTCATATTGAAATCACGGATGCTGGAAAATTATTGCAAGGTGAAGCGCAGAAAATTATTGATCAAGTCCGATTAACTGAACGTGGTTTGAAAGAATTAAATAATCTGCAACGAGGAGAGTTAAAGCTAGGTGCAAGTTTAACAGTAGGGAATTATTTTCTCCCCAAAAAAATTAGCCAATTTAAACGACTATATCCTGGTATTTTTGTCAACTGTACACTCGGAAATGCCGAAGAAATTTGTGAGGGGACTGCTGTGGGGATGTATGATTTGGGGTTTGTGACAGGAGATATCAAACCTACCTTACAACAAAGTTTAGAACAAGAAGAGATTGGGAGCGATCGCCTACAAATAGTTGTTGGTAAATCTCATCCTTGGTTTGAGCATCTAGAAATTTACCTTGATGACTTACTCAATACTAGTTGGGTAATGCGTGAATCTGGTTCTGGCGCGCAACAGATGTTTGAACAAGCCTTACAAAATTGGGGAATTGAACCCAGCCAATTAGATGTTGTACTAAATTTAAACAGTAGCGAAATGGTGAGAGCAGTGGTAGAGAGCGGTGTTGGTGCAGCTGCTATTCCTGAATCTATAGTCAAAAAAGAATTACAATTAGAAACATTACACGCCATAAAAATTATCGATTCTTTAAGAGGATCTCGCAAAAGACTAGAAATTGTCCAACCTATTTGGAAGTTGAAACATCGTCAACGTTTTCAAACACAGGTAGTCATAGCTTTTGAAAATTTACTCAGGGAAGATGATGCACAAGTGGCTTAGATATAACAGGGAACTCTGAACGGGAACTTTACTTATTTTTGTTTAGAATAATTACTAAACAAAAGCAACTAACTGCTAACTTAAATAAGCTTAAAGATTGATTCTTTAAAAGAAGATAACTACCAATTCCTATTAATACTATAGGAAATATATAATTCCCATATTTACTTAATATATTTGCAATTTGAGAGTAAGAAGTAAATTTATAAGCTAGATAACACCAAATTGCTATTAACAGAAAAAATACAATCACAATAATAATAAAATTATTTAAACTACCGCTAGCAAATAACGGGACATAAACGCTGATATTATCACTACCATTTGCAATGGTAATAGCTGCTACGCTGTAAGTATGTGGATTGAAAAAATTTGCAGTATCTGAATTTTTATCATCTACATGTGTGATTGCAATTTCTTCAGATATATTTTCTTCTTGATTGATTAAACTGCTAATACCCATTGCTATTGGTATTAATCCTAGTAATCCGAGCCAATGCGGTGCTATGACTGATCCACTAAATAAGCCAGGAAGACTAGCAATTAACAATACTGTAAAGCCTAGATATTGACCAGCAATAATGTGCCGACATCGGAAGCTAGAATCAGTTTGAGAAAAAAGAATTAGTAAAATGACGATATCATCAATATTTGTTGCGATGAAGGCTGAAATACCAACTAAGAGTGTAGGAATAAACTCACTCATTTCATATATCCTGAGCTATTTCTTGAGCAAGATGCATGAAAAATAAATCTATTGTTTAGTAAAATACTATCACTGACAGTTCCCTATGAATAATACTATCACTATTATTACTCAGAGTGTAATTGCTTTTATCGCTACTAATATTGACGATATCCTCATTTTACTACTCTTTTTTTCCCAGATAAATACTAATTTTCGTCGCCGGCATATTGTTGTCGGTCAATATCTTGGTTTTACTATTATTATTATTGCTAGTTTACCAGGTTTCTTTGGTGGTTTAGTAGTACCGCGAGCCTGGATCGGTCTATTGGGAATATTACCGATCACAATTGGGATTAAACAATTATTTAATCAAGAAACAGAAAAAATAGAACTTCAAACAGTGACTAGCGATTTTACATCATCTAGAAATGCTAACCCTCTGTTATCCTTTATTTCTAGTCTTATCAGTCCTCAAACGTATAAAGTTGCAGCAGTCACATTTGCTAATGGTGGTGACAATATTAGTATCTATATTCCATTTTTTGCTGGCATTAAGTTTAATAATTTACTAATTACTCTGGCAGTATTTTTTATTATGGTTGGTGTTTGGTGTGCTGTAACTTATCTATTTGCTCGGCAAGCAACAATAGCATCTTTTTTAAGTCACTATGGTAGTAAAATTGTGCCTTTTGTACTAATTATTTTAGGTTTGTATATAATGTATGAAAGAGGTACGTTTAGCTTATTAAGCTTGATAAAATACTAAATCAATTATTTGGCATAAGCCAACCTTAAGCTAACCATCATTAATAGGTAAATAAATAACAATAAAATCGCTAATTGAGAAATATTTGAGTAAAAATTAAAGCTTGAGTCTATACTTTTTTTATTTTGTGTCATAAAATACGGTATATCGATAGAAAATAAGTACTAAAATGCTGAATATTGAAAAAGTCGGTACAAAACAGACACCACAAACGACCATAAAAGACTTACCCAAAACATTTTTGCAAAAGCTCAGAGGAGGATTCTTTTTAGTTATTGGATATTTATTGTCACCATTATGTTGGTGGAACGATTTAGTTTTCAATCTACCGATCGCTTATTTTTTTGGTTATATCTGTAGTCTTTTCGCCCCTAAATTATTTATGCCTTGTGCCATTATTGGCTACTGGTTATCTAATATTGTTGGTATTATCTTGATGCAAGCAGGTGCAATTGAGTTTTTCCAAAAACAACCCCAAGAACGTAACATAAAGAAAGAATTATTGACAGGTTTAGTTTCTTCAACCGTGTATACCTTGATAATCCTATTATTAATTCAATTTAAGATTCTTGATACACCCAATTTTTTCTCGAATAGTTAGCAAATATAAGATTCATAACCCCGATTGATGAAATATGTCGGGGTTGTTTTTTTATTGTTCAGATATTTTCAATAGTTCACTGATATTCAAAAATCTTGGAGTATCGCCACTAACCATCAGAGGTAATTTTCCATTCCATTTTTCTATTGCTTGTCTTTCCAAAATTTCCGGTGTCAAACTCTGATGCAATAATCTATTAACTTCAGTTTCTCCTTTAGCTAAATTAACTTGAGCCTCTGCTTGTTTGACTGCTTTGAGTGCAATAAATTCTGCTCGTTTTGCCTCCTGTTCTGCAATTTGTTTTGCTTCTACTGCTTCACTAAATTTGTCGGAAAAATTGACGTGAACTAGTGAAATATCATCAACTGCAATGTAATAATCATGCAATCTTTTTGTCAGTGCTTCATCTACTCCTAATTTAACTTCTCCTCGCTTAGTTACTACTTCTTCTGCTGTGTACTTTGCGATCACGGCTTTTAAAACTTCTTCTACAGCTGGATTAATAATTTTCTCAACAACTTCTTTTTCAGTTCCAATTTTTTGAAAAATTAAATTTACTTCTCCTGGTAAAATATGCCAATTAAGTGCAACCTCTGTAAAAACATCCTGCAAATCTTTAGCATAAGCTTCCGCAGCTATTTGCTGTTTTTGAACTCTAACACTAATTTTTTTAACTGTATTGACGATTGGTATAATAACGTGAATACCTTCATCTAATACTATTTGATCTACTTTGCCAAATTCCATTAATACACCACGTTCTCCCGCATTTATAATTACAAAAGGTGTCAAAATAATAGTGATTAAAAATAAAATCGCAGTGAATTTACCAGCACTATTCATCAGTGTTATCTTTTTCATACTTGCTTAAATATTTAAGAATATTACTTTAAGTCGATTGGTTTACCGTATATTGTAATATTACACTGATTCCATGATCAAACAACACAGTGAGGAATGACGGAAATCAATTACCCCTCTAAAAAGTCATTAGTCACAAGTTAAATAAGTTACTCAGTATAAAATTTTAAGTTATCATACTTGAGTAAGGTTTTTTATATCAGTAATTTCATACAAAATAAGCCAGGGATCTATCCCTGGCTTAAATACTCATGTAGTCGGCGCTGATTTAGTGATACTGATATTGAGTTACGATTCCTTGGGGTAAGAATGCATCTTCTAAATCAGCCCCTAGCAGGTTTGCTCCTTCTATGTTCGCTGTTGTAAGATTTGTTTTTTGTAAATCAGCTTTTTGTAGGTTTGCTCCAGAGAGATTTGCTCCTTGTAAATTAGCTCCCTCTAAATCTGCATCATATAGGTTTGCTCCAGAGAGATTTACTCCAGAGAGGTTTGCTTTGCTTAAATCTACTCCTTGCAAATTAGCTGTTTGTAGATTAGTTCCCTGTAAATTTGCTTTTTCTAATTCTGCTTTTAGTAAGTTTGCACCTTCCAAATTCGCTCCCATCAAGTTTACCCTTTCTAGTTGTGCTTCAACTAGGTTGCATCCAACACATTCATTAGTTGTTAATAAACGTCTAACATTTGCTGCTACAGGATCTACAAACCATGTTGTTAGTGGTGTGGCTGGTGGAGCAGGTGTGGATTCTGTAGGTGCAGGTAATGTTTCTGATTGAGCTAAGGCGTTGGGCTGGTTAATTAAAGAAAACCCTGCTACCAATACAATAAATACAGCAGTTACAATCCAGGAAGTTAATTTTTTGGAATATAGTTTGTTCATTAGTTTATTCCTCTTAAACTTGGTAATCTTTTTTATCTGCTTTGAGTTCACGTTAATTTCAAGATAAAACTAAAAAAACTCTGAAAGCAAATATTATTATTTTTCCTAATAATAAACAAAAATGATGATTTTCTTAAGGTATTTACTTTCACTTAAAAGCTGCTTTTAGTTTTATTTCATAATTATTTAATTATGCTTGTAAATTTCAATAAATAACTATATGTATTTGAAAAGAGTTGCCACATTGGGAACAAGTTGAAAAGTACCGCTCTTCATCATAATCGAGTATCCTAGCCACATTAACACCCAGGGGAAGATTTTTCGACCATAGCGAGCCATAAGCGGAGCAATGAGAGGATTACGAGTCAGATTGTAAGAGAGTAAGCACCATAGCCCAACAGTCAAATAGCAAACACACAAAATTACTCCTAAACTTGGCAAATTAGTAGTAGCAAATAAAGGTACATAAATACCAATGTTGTTTCCTCCATTAGCAATAGTTACTGCTGAAACACGGTAAGTTTGAGGATCGTGTAGAGTTGCTAATAATGATTGTTGCTGACGTCTAGGTTTGACCGAATTACTAAACTTAACTGACACATTTTGTATGGTGTTGCCATTGTCATATTGACTCATGAGATTACTGATACCAATAATAATTGGTAAAATGCCTAGAAGCCCAATCCAAGCTTCTGGAAGAAATAAACCGCCAAAAAAACCAGGTAAACTCGCAAATACTAATGCTGTAAATCCAACAAATTCACCGATGATAATATGCTTAGGATGAAAGGTGTGATTAACTTTTCCAAAAAAAGCTGTCAAGTAGATATTGTCATCAAAGGTAGTTGCAAAAGCGGCAGAGATGCCAATAATTAAAGTACCAATTAGCCAACTCATAGTTTTTGCTCACAAAAGTTTAAAATTACTTCTTTAATCCTTCTCTGCTACTAAGAAGTGAAGGCAGTTCAGGAGATAGTTGAAATGTTTTTATATCTAGGCGATCGCCATTAATTAGATTTGAGATTTTCTTTAAACTCAGCTTGTTATGAATATTATGTGTTTCTGCAAACAAGAGCAAATATTCTTTTTTTTGGAAATAATAAATAGAAGTTATTAAATAAATACAAATCGCAGGAATAAAAATTAGTCAAAGCATAACTCTCTGAGTTTTGATATGCTGTATAAACAGCGATTCACCGCAAATATAACCGTATAAACGGAAGAGTAATTTTTACGCCAGCTTTAAACACTCAATTCCGTTTTGGAAAAACGCCTTTTTCCACTTACCTGATAAAACCAGACGAAACGCCCAGTATTGGCAGTTGGAGCCTCATGTTTATCTCCACAGAGCAACATTTTGACTACGTTTGCTCGTTTCACCTCACGCTTGTCTTGGCTGTTTTCGAGAAACTCTGGAGCGCGATCGCGCGATCGCGACATGCAACATTAACACCACAATAAGTAAGAATTTTTATAAGAAGAAGAAACTAGGTAAATTTCAAGATGGATATCAAAAACGGCTTTGTCGGTACTGTTGGTAACACACCACTCATTCGCTTAAACAGTTTCTGTGAAGAGACGGGTTGTGAAATTCTTGGTAAAGCAGAATTTCTCAATCCTGGCGGTTCCGTAAAAGACCGCGCTGCGCTTTATATTATTGAAGATGCAGAAAAAAAAGGTTTACTAAAACCCGGTGGCACAGTTGTAGAAGGAACAGCAGGTAATACTGGGATTGGATTAGCACACATTTGTAACGCTAAAGGCTACAAATGCCTAATTATTATTCCTGATACCCAATCTCAAGAAAAGATGGATGCTTTGAGAGCATTAGGTGCTGAAGTTCGCCCCGTTCCTGCTGTACCCTATAAAGACCCCAACAATTACGTCAAATTATCTGGTAGAGTTGCCAGTGAAATGGAAAATGCGATTTGGGCAAATCAGTTTGATAACTTAGCTAATCGTCAAGCCCACTACGAAACCACAGGCCCAGAAATTTGGACACAAACAGAAGGAAAAATAGACGGTTGGGTAGTAGCAACTGGAACAGGTGGTACTTATGCAGGTGTGTCTCTATTTCTCAAAGAAAAAAATCCAGATATACAATGTGTAGTTGCTGACCCGATGGGTAGTGGACTTTACAGCTACATCAAAACTGGTGAAATCAAGATGGAAGGAAATTCCATTACAGAAGGTATTGGTAATAGTCGGATAACCGCGAACATGGAAGGCGCACCAGCTGATGACGCGATTCAAATCCACGATCAGGAAGCCCTACGGGTAGTATATCAACTACTACGGAAAGATGGTTTATTTATGGGTGGTTCTACAGGTATCAATATCGGCGCAGCTGTAGCCTTAGCAAAACAGATGGGGCCAGGACACACCATAGTTACCATTTTGTGTGACAGTGGTTCTCGCTACCAATCACGTATATTTAACAACGAATGGCTACAATCAAAAGGGCTTTTACCAGAATAGTCATTGGTCATTGGTCATTGGTCATTAGACTTCTTTATAGCGCTTCTCGGTTGTGTGCAATACGCTGCGCCCAGACGTTACATGTAACGTCTCTACATTGTTTGTGGCGGTGTATTTGATTCAAATGAGAACTGCTATAGTCCTTATTTTTTAAGCACGCGCATTCTTACTACAAACCCTTAATTCAAACTTGACTAATGACTAAGGACTAATGACTGATGAAATGTATTCGCGTCTGCCAAAATCGTACTTGTCGTAAGCAAGGAGCTGCTAAAGTATTAGCAGCTTTTGAGGTTATATCTGTCCCTGATGTAACGGTAATGGGTAGCGGTTGTTTGGGACAATGCGGTAATGGGCCAATGGTATTGGTTGTGCCAGATATGGTTTGGTACAGTGGCGTTTATCCCAGCGAAGTACCTTTAATAATTGAACAGCATTTATTAGGTAATCAAATTGTAACTAAGATGCTCTATCATCGGTTTCATCCTCAAGGACAAAAACAATAACTAAGTTTTTTATTCATTGTCTGTAGGAATTTCTGCCAGGACTTTTGTTGACTGAAGCGAGATATTTCATGAATATTCAGCAGCTACGTGAATCCTTAAAACTAAAGTGGGTGAAATACTATTTTCAAAATCGTCCCTGGTTAGTAAAAATGCGAATCTGGGGTACATATGATGGTGAACGTCGCCCTTCTTCTGGCTTTATTTTGGCAACTTTATCTGTTTTAGAACCAGAATTGGATGAAATATTACCTTTACTTTTGGAATTAAATAATAACCCGGATTGTATAGTTACAGCTTTGGGTTTAAACTTTAATCCTGAAGAACAACTCCATTTACTTGAAGAAGATAATAATAATGATGCAGAAGTAGAAACAATTGAGGAAAAAATACTTCCTGAAATATCAACTAACGGCAAAGTTGATTCCCAACCTCGCTCTGCACTTTCATCAAATAAGTTACATCCATCCCAAAAACGCTTAGAAACCAATGGAGTTGTTAAGCAGGATACTGGTAGTAGGATAAGTACGCAAGTACACAATCAAAAAAAATCTGTATCATCGCCGACTGTGGTAAATAAATTGGAAAGTAGGGGTACATCAGTACCTACGTTAGCGGTGATTAATAGAACTAACAATGGTAAAGCTTTACCTGCACTTGCTGTTATTGGTAAAGCTGAAAGCAACAGTAAACCGACGCTTACGCCACTGCTGACAGTGGTTAGCAAAACCGAAAATAGTAGTAATAATAGTAAATCTGTGCGATCGCTCCTCATGAGCAGTAACATCAACAAGGAAAGTCAGTCAATCTCATATGTCATCGCTACTAGCAAGATGGACAGCAAAACTAAGTTAGCCTTGATACCACCACAAGACCTCGTAGATAATGTCAATTCAGCCCCTACCAAGCAAAACTATAAACTCGCTTCTTGGGTAGATGACTTTTGTCAAGGTTCAAGATGGGACAAAGATGAAGCTATTTACATTCCCTATTGAGTTTTTTTCCAGACTGAATTTGAGCGTGATTCATGTTACGAAATAAGGAAGCGATCGCTACCATTTATTTTTTACGATCCAAAATCCAAAATGGTAGCGTTCATCTAATTCTATTGTTATCTGGTAATTCATTTTTACCTGTATAACCAGTAGCCACCCAAACTAATGATCTCACGCCATCGCGGATAGATTTGCCAATGGGTTCTGCTTGAGAACTACTAGAAGGAACTGACACTGGTTTAAAATTAATTCCTCGACTACCCAAAACAATCTCACCGATAACTGTGGCGCGTCTCATATGATAGTCAGAAGTAACTAAGTAGACATTTTTAATGTTATTTTTTTCTAAATCCTCCACTAGAGTGGTAAAGTTCTCTACTGTGTTATTGGCTCGATAATCCAAGTGTAAGCGTTGATGATTAATCCCCGCTTTGGCAAATACTTTTTTTGTTGCTGTTGGTGGACTACCTCCAGAAATCCAAATCGGTAGGTTAGGATGCTTACGGGCAAAATCTGCCGTAAATTTTTCTCGTTCTAATTTTTTTGTGGAACCACCCAAGACTAAAATTGCTTGCGGTTGTGTAAATTGACCTTGGATTTCCTTATAACCCCACAACGTGACTAGTGGTAGGGTAAGAATCATCAACCGAGAAGATAGATTTTTGAATAGTGGCTTTTTCAAGGTTCTATCAGTTTGTCAGCTTCAACAATTTTTCTTGAAAAAGAATTTAGATCAGCCAAAATTTGAGAAATTATCCCAAATTGATTTTTGGGTGATTTCCCTATTTGGCAGGCGATCGCAAATGCCAAGAAACAAAAGGCATCGATCAACTTGCTGCTAGATTTTAGCTGCTATTGAGGCAGATGCAAAGTGTTTGTGCAACCTTAAATATTAAACTTTTTAGACGACGGGACTGGCCAGACTCGAACCGGCGACCTAGCGCTTAGGAGGCGCTCGCTCTATCCAACTGAGCTACAGCCCCAAAATAATGGATATCACTCCTCATGATACCACTTTTAACAGTTATCAGTTACCAGTTATCAGTTATCATTTTTTTGCTTGGATGGAAATTCCCCACCATACGCATAAAATGACTGTTCACTGTTTTAATGAGACTGCCAAGCATCATTCCAGGGCCCGCCGCCTATTTCTAATCCACAAGCTGAACTGTGTGCTTTCAGGATAATTTCTTTGTCATTATTCTTTTTTTCTCGCAGTTCTATATTTAATTGCCCTTGTAAAGTGTCACGACAGCAAAATAGCAAACCATTTTCTGTCGGCGCACGTAAGGGAGTTCCTGGTAAATCGGTGATTCCTGTTAATTCAACTTCGTAGTCAGAATTTCTAGCTTGCATTTGCCATTGACCCCAAGGTTGAATATTCCAGCTAACTTGGGAGTTCCAAGGTACAAACTCGTAAAATTTGCCTTGATAGTGGATACCAATCATTGCTACAGATTCCATCCACCACAACACCCCCCGTCTACCACCGCCAGCAGTTAGGGCTAAGTCAGGAATCTGTGAAAAACTATTGCAGTTTGCCCAAAACCATTTTTGAGGAAAAGCGCCACCCCAATTTTTTTCACCGTAAGCAGGTGCGTTAGTGAATTCGTAGCGTTTGCCATTCCAGTCTATCCAACCGCTAGCCAAGCCATGGGCCATCAAAATTTGCCAACCGGGTTCAAAAATCTGCAAAAATGACAACCAGCCTGCGGTTGATTGTTGTATGCTGCGGCAATTTCCCCAACCATACACGGGTTGAATTTCATATTGCCAACGACAATATTGACCAGTGCTGGGATCGCTGATTATGCCTTGATTTAAAGTAGCTGTGGCTTGATAGCCTTGTTGAACATGACCCTCAAATTTTTCTGGTTCCAAGTAACAAGGTTGAATATCCAGATTACTTTGACCCCAATGACCCAAAGCTAGCACATCTGGCTTTGCCCAAAAATTTTTGACTTCCGGGAAAGTACGACACAAATACTCATCATTCGGTCCCAAAACTTGGGCTGCACCACCACTATGGGGTTTACCGCCAATGGGGTCTTCGATAGAGTACATAAAGGCGAACGATTGATTTTCATCAGGTAAAGTCACGCGGTAGTACCAACCTTCAAAAAAGCGACGGCTACTGTGATCCCAGTGATAACCACTGTGAGGAGTTTGGGTGGTGTCAAAAGGATTGCTGAGAAAATCAAGCATGATTTCTGTTGACAGGGATTTAGGAGTGTAAAAGGAGATGGATGTTAGGAAATCGCATTTAAATTCACCTAACACCCTTTTTTAGTATGGGCGATCGCACTCACTTGTTGGCAGTCTCAATGAAACAAGTTTCATCGCCAAATATAAAAAAGGTTTTTCTCCTACACCTCTACACTCTTACACCCCTACAAACTAATCCATTCTCCTGCCTTAAGCAGTACCTTTATTTATCTGTTGTGGGTAATGAGGATTTCTAGGCACAGATTGGAGAACTTTCTTGGCAGAAGATGAAGATAAGTCCTAAAACTACGTTGCGCGTTCTAGCTGTTTTACCTCCCAGCCGCAAGTACAGCATTCCACCAAATATGACCAAACTCCACTGGCTAGAAGTTACTGAATACGTTTCCCTATACGCTTCCGCAATTGGAAGCTTGGCTGCTACAGTCACTCAACAAGTTGTCTACGCAGCATTTCCTTTAACTGTAGCCCTTGGTTTGAATATCACAAACCGGGAACGGTTGAAGCGTTTAAATGATCAATATCGACAAAATGCGATCGCCCAATTTGATCAATTAGTTGATCCTTTTAGACAGCGCTTAGAAAATTTTGATGACTTTACACAACGATTAAGTCAAACAACTCAACAACAAATAGAAGAATTACGACAAAACCAAAAAGAGCAAAATACTGATTCTAATCAACAACGCTTGGCACAATTTGATGCATTTCGACAACAGTTGATGAAAGCAACTGAGTTACAAATAGAACCTTTCAAAGAAAATTTTGCTCAACTCAACGCCTATACTCAACAATTAAATACAACAACTCAGCAACAAATCGAACCAATCAAACAACATTTGATTCAACTCAATGCCTATATCCAACAGTTAAATACAAATACTCAGCAACAAATCGAACCTCTTAAACAAAATTTTACCCAATTGAACACTTATACTCAACAGTTATATACAAGTATTCAACAAATAGAACCTCTTAAACAAAATTTTGCTCAACTGGATAATTTCACTCAACAGTTAAATGCTAGTACTCAAAAGCAATTTGAAATTCTAAGACAACAAGTAGTAGAACTTGATACTGAGACTAAAAAAATCAGTACCAATCCTCAACCACAAGTACCAAATCTGGATGCTTTTAGTCAGCGCTTAGAACAACTAGAAAATTTCGCTAAACAGGTAAATACAAATACTGAACAGCAAATTCAACCGTTGAGACAATACATGACTCAACTAAATGCTTATACACAAGGTGTGAATAAAAATACTGAAAAACAAATAGAGGAATTTAAATACGCGATCGCACTACTGCAAACAGAAATCCAGAATTTAGCAGAGTCTTTAACTCAAACAGAACAACGTCTGAGTCAAGAAGTCGCAACAAAAATCAAACAACCCCAAGTAAATATTACAATCCCAACACCAGTAAAGCCTCAACCTCAAAACACAATTCTCCATCCTCAACCGCCAGAAGTAAAGAAAACTGAGACACCACCAGCTTTACCACCAGTGGCGATCGCACCGACAAAATCACCGACAACGGAAACACAAAAACCCAATTCTCTCCCTACTTTAAAAGAACATTCAGAACGAGTAGTTTCTGTGGCTTTTAATCCGATTTTTGCTGATTCAAACAGCAGAATATTAGCTAGTGGTAGCCATGACAAAAGCGTCAAACTCTGGCGTTTAGATACTCACCAAAGTCGCACCTTTACAGTTTCTGGAAAAGTCAATTCAATTGCTTTTAGTCCTGATGGTAAAATTTTAGCCTGTGGTCATGACGACAAAACAGTTAAATTATGGGATGTAGATACAGAAAGAGAAATTTGTAATTTTGTTGGACATAAAGAGAAAGTTTATGCTGTGGCTTTTAGCCCTGATGGCAAAATAATAGCTAGTGGTAGTCAAGATAAAACTATTAAAGTTTGGTCTGTTGGTCATCAAAAAGAGATAGATACCCTGACAGGACATGTAGATGAAGTTTTATGCATTGCTTTTAGCCCTAATGGTAAACTAGTCGCTAGCGGTAGTGGTGATCGGGATCAAACTATTAAAATTTGGCATCTCACTCAAGATAAATTCCTGACTCTTAAAAGTAAATCTAGTTCGATGGGAAGAATTTATTCTATTTGTTTTAGTCCTGATGGTACAACTTTAGTTAGTGGTCATCAAGATAAAAAAATCAGATTCTGGGATGCGGAAACTGGTAGAGAAATTAATTGCATTACTGAGAATGATGAGGAAGTTTATTCTGTTGCATTTAGCCCAGATGGAAGAACTTTAGCCAGTGGAAGTTACAACGGAAATCTGAAATTTTGGCAAGTAGATACGGGTGAAGAGCTTAATAATATTGCTGTTAATCAAGGTGCGATTTATTGTGTTGCTTATAGTCCAGATGGGAAGATAATAGCAACAGCCAATGGAGATAAAACAGTAACACTTGTAAATTTGGAATTTAGATCAACACAGCGCAACCGAGATATAGAAATACAGAAAGGATTTGATTAATTTGGTAATTAGTAATTTGCTAAATATAGGGTAGTATAGCTGTGCTACCCTACAAAATATTTCTTAAACAGCCAATTTTTCTTGCACTAATACAAATGGTTGGACTATTAAAGTATGAAATCGCTTAGTGCGATCGCTATTCCAATTACCCAATTGATCTAAAGATGGTTTAGCAATCAATTGTTCATCAATCCAGTTTTGGACTTCTAAAACTTTATCGCTAGCGATCGCTACCCCTACATCCAATATATCTAATCCTATTTCTACCACAATTACTGCATCTCTTTGCGCATGGGGAATTAGCCACTCCCACTCCGCCTCATCTAAGTTTTCTGTTAATTCTGCTCTTAAATTCGGGTTAGTCATTAGTCATTAGTCATTATTTCTAGGAACTTTTTACTATGTTAAATAATAATCCCACTAAATTATATTATATATCTTACAATATTTTTCCTTATCCTATTTTTAATTAGTTACTAATAATCCTAACTAAATTTCTGATTTCATTTCATCAATTTCAAATATAGAAACTATCACTCCAGCAATAGGAATTGCAATAAAAATTCCCAATAAACCAGCAACTCTCGCGCCTATTAATAAAGCAAAAAATACTACTACAGGATTAAGATTTAGCGCACCTTGCATAATTCGAGGTGCAATGAGATTATCTTGTATTTGTTGAAGTATGATGCAAGCAACTAATACCTTAAGAGCTAGCCAAGCACCTTGAGATAATACAATTAAACTGATTATACCAACTCCTAATGTTGCACCTATACCAGGAATAATGTCAAGTATCCCGACTATAACTGACAATATCAAGGCGAAGGGAACTTTTAATAATAAAAAAATAATAAAAGTAGAACCTGTGAGAAATAAAGTTAATAACAATTGACCTTGAAAAAAACCTAAGAAATTGCGTTGAATTATACTAGTAAATTTACTACGACGCTGTTTAGGTATAACTTTGATCGTTAAATGCCAAAGTTTGTCTCCATCCAACAGCATAAAAAAAGCAACAACTGAGATTAATATAAAAGTCACAAAATTAGTTAAAAATGTTTGGAGAATGGTCAAACTAGCAACCAGTTGAGTTATTGCTTGATTGCGTATCTGTTCTTCAATAATAGTTAAATCTAGCTGAATATTGCGTGAACGAAAAATTGATTCTATTCGCTCTAGTAGAGGAGCTAATGAATTTAAAAAAACTGTCAGGCTATCAATTAACTGTTGTCCTTGTGATAAAATAGTTAAACCCACAGTAATTGTCAGACTACCAATAATCACAATACTGAGTAAAAAAACCACAATTACTGCTACATGATGAGGCAAAAAACGTTTTAGCCATTTTACCGGATAACTCAGCAAAAAAGCCAAGATAGTAGCAAAGGTAAAAATAACAATTACAGTTTCAAAATATGCTAAAAGCTGTACAACTGCCCAGCCAGAAGCAACCAAAAGCAAAAATCTGACTAAAACGAGATTATTTAATCTAGACCAAAATTTATTGGTTCTAAAGCTACTCATGGATTATGAAAGATAATATATATTAAAGATTAATATTACTAAGACTTTTTAATTCACATATCACTAAGTATTGATTGTCATCTATTATTTGGAATACTTACCAAGATCATACTTACCAATGATATTTACTCTATAGTATTTAAGTAATAATAACCACTTACCCAAAGTATATTTTTCTGTTTTACTAACTAATAATTTCAATCCCAAAAGAAATAAGTATGTTGATAAGACAACTACCTAAAGACCTGTCTTTCTTGATTCAAGTGGGTTTAAACGCACTTAAGCGATAGGTGAGATTAAGTACAATACCCGCACGGACGTTAGTACCTACAACAAGTGAATGAAAAATCAACCAATGCTAAGTTAATCCCCTTGTCTTCGATTTGCGATCTCTTATCCCCAATCCCTATTTTCAACACGTCACTCATCACTTCGTTTCCATCCAATTATCGCCAGCACGTACATCTACAACTAGGGGAACACTTAACTGCACAGCATTTTCCATCGCTGACTTAATTTGGATTTGTAATTCTTCCCATTCTTGTGGAGGAATCTCAAATACTAATTCATCGTGAACTTGCAGTAATAATCGTGCTTGGTAATTTTGCAAAATTTCATGCAGCCTCACCATCGCAATTTTGATGATATCAGCACTAGATCCTTGAATTGGGGCGTTAGCAGCAGAACGTAATAAACCAGTATCGTAATTACCTAAGTTTTTAAGTTTACCTAAATCAATATCTTTCTGGTTGCTGCCTTTTAATTGACGTAAGCTATTGGTGGTAAATTCAAAATAACGACGCCTACCAAGAATTGTTTCTACATAACCTTGAGCGATCGCTTGTTTTTTTAATCCTTCTAAATATTCAAATATTTTTGGATAACGTTTGCTAAATCGCTTGATAAATTCGTTAGCAAGGTTTCTATCCACACCTGTTGAACGGGAAAACCTCAGTGAACCCATACCATAAATCACGCCAAAGTTGATAGTTTTCGCTACCCTTCTTTCATCTGATGTTATATCTTCTTTTTCAAACATCAGTCTCGCAGTAACAGTATGAATATCTTCATTATTTTGATAAGCTTCAACTAATACTGGCTCTTGACTCAAATGAGTAAGAATTCTTAACTCTATCTGGGAGTAATCAGCAGCAACCATTAACCAACCAGATTCTGGTAGAAACGCCTTACGAATTTGACGACTAAAAGCAGTCCGAATCGGGATATTTTGTAAATTTGGATTAGAAGAAGATAGTCTACCTGTTGATGTTGCTGCTTGATTAAAATCGGTATGGACTCGCTTTGTATCTGCACGCACTAACGCTGGTAAAGCATCCACATAAGTAGACTTTAATTTTGCCAGAGTCCTATATTCAATAATGGCATCAATAATACCTGTAGTATCTACCTCTCGTAATCTTTCTAGGGTAGCTGCGTCTGTGGAATATCCTGTTTTAATTTTGCGGGAATATTTAGTGCTTAATCCTGATTTTTCAAACAATATTTGACTCAATTGTTTGGGAGAACCCAAATTGAATTTTTCTCCGGCTATCTCATAAGCTTGTTGTTCCAGTTTTGCTAAATCTGTTTCTAATTGTTGTGAAAGTTCGTTTAAATAAGCTGTATTGATATGAATACCATTGTATTCCATGTCTGCCAAAACAGCTTCTAATGGTTGTTCTACATTCATTAATAGCTGATGTAATGCTGGAATTTTATCCAGTTCTGCACGCAATTTTGGTACTAGTTGGAATGTCGCCCAAACTTGCAAACCACAGTAGTCAGCTATCTTATTAATCTCAATATCAGCAATCGTTTTTCCCTTGGGAACTACATCTAGATAATTTTTTATCGTCAATCCTAAATGTTTTTGAGTCAAGTCACTTAAATTATGACTACTATCAGGATTGAGGACATAACTAGCTAACATGGGGTCAAATACCACCCCAGCTAACTTAATTCCTTGGCACTTGAAAACTAAGCGATCAAATTTAGCATTTTGAAAAGTTTTGGGATAATTAATACTTTCAAAAATTGGGCTTAGGGCTTGTAGTGCAATTTCTTTATTTAAGTTTTCTCCAATTTGATGATTTAAGGGAATATAAGCTATTTCATCTGAGTTGGTTCCCCAACAACAACCAATTCCTACTAATTCTGCATCGCGTGGTTCTAGATCATTAGTTTCAGTATCCCAAGCTATGGGTAAATTTGCGTCAGTAAATTCTTTTAATAAGTTTATTAATTCAGTTAGCTTTGCTTCTGTATCAATGATGCGTGGTTGAATTATCGAAGTATTTTGTTGCTGTTGAACTTGTTCTGTTTCAGCAGCGCTGAAAAACCACAAATCTTCATCATCTGTAGAAACGCGTTCGCTTTTAGCGTTCCCGTAGGGTAATTCCACGTCTCTATCTTCTGTTTCTATGACTGATGTTTCTGTAACATTACCACCAAACTTTTTCTGGAGTTGGTTAATTTTTCCTAGAAAATATTTAAATTCTAAGTTTTCTAATATAGGTGTCAGAACATTACTATCAAAGCCTTTTAATTTACAATCTTCTAAATTAATATCAAGAGGTACATCAAGAACGATCGCAGCTAAGAATCGAGATTTTTCGGCATCTTCTTTACCTAATTCTAATTTTTTCTGAGTTGCGCCTTTAATTTCACTCAAAGAAGCGTAAATTTGCTCAAGGGAACCGTAGGTATTTAGCAATTGAACTGCTGTTTTTTCACCTATTCCCTTGACTCCAGGAATATTATCTGATTTGTCACCACAAAGAGCTTTATAATCAATCACTTGTGATGGCAAAATGCCAAGTTTTTGTTTAACTTCTTCTGGTCCAAATTCGCTGATCCCGTTTGTAGATGTAGAGCGCTTCAGCGCATCTGGACTAAAATACAAAACGCTAATTTCTTTTTCAGGATCGATGAGTTGAAATAAATCGCGATCGCCTGTGAGAATCTTGACTTGATATCCCGTAGCAGTTGCTTTTTGTGCTATTGTTCCCAGCACATCATCCGCTTCGTAACCAGGAGCGGTGAGAATTTTCAGATTGAATCCATCCAGCAACTCATGTAAGTTTTTTAGATCGGGAACAAAATCTTCTGGTGTACCTGGGCGATCAGCTTTATAGGTATCATCGGCTTCGTGGCGGAAAGTTGGCAAGCCTAAATCAAAAGCCACTGCAATTGCTTGTGGCTGTTGCACTGTCATTACTTCTAACAGACACTTTAAAAAACCAAAACATACGCTGGTAGGAGTTCCGGTTTTGGTTCGCAGTCCACCGTCTCTTCCTTTAGCGAAAGCGAAGTAAGAACGGAATGCCAAAGAGTGTCCATCTATCAAAATGAAGGTGGGACGTGTTGTGATTGAATTGGAGGGTGTTGTTTGGGACATAAAATTATTTTAGTCAGCAGCTTTGATTGCTTTATCTCACCAGTAGGAGGATTTCAGATGATTTCTTAACCAGAGACTGATAATCTCTTACTGGGACTTTACAGTTATTGCTCACCAAATTTATGCAAGAAGCATCTGCTACTCAATTAAAATCAGCTGCTGTTGCGGGTATGGCTACAAAAGAAATTAAACTGCTGGTTCTAGATATAGATGGAACTATTGCCGGCGAATCTAACAATATCAATGAACCAGTCAAGGAAGCAATCACTGCGGCAAAAGCACAAGGGATTCAAGTCGCGATCGCCACTGGTAGAATGTTCCGTTCTGCTTTGCGCTTCCATCAAGATATTGGTTCTACTCTGCCTTTAATAGCCTATCAAGGAGCTTGGATACAAGACCCAGCCTCTCAACAGATGCACCAACATTTGTCTGTTTCTAGGGAAATGGCTCATCGGCTATTAGACTATTTTGAACAACCAGAATTGCGATCGCTTTTATCTGTTCATTTTTACGTCAACGATCAACTTTACGTCCGCGAAATCACAACCGAAACTCAACTCTATTCACAACGTTCTGCTATTCAACCCGTTGCAGTCGGTGATTTACGTCAAATTTTAACCGATAATGAACCAACAAAAATTCTGGCTTTGTGCGACGACAAAGACATTATTGATAACTTATTAGGTTCTTTACGCCTTCAATATACTCCTGCGGAGTTATATTTGACAAAATCCGTTGCCACGTTTTTTGAAGCGACTCATCCTTTTGCGAATAAAGGCATGGCTGTGCGTTACCTAGCTGAAGAATTGCTAGGATTACAACCTAGTGACGTCATGACTATTGGTGATAACTTTAATGATTTAGAAATGTTAGAGTATGCTGGTATTAGTATCGCTATGGGTAATGCACCACCCCAAATACAGGCGATCGCTAGCTGGATAGCTCCCACTATTGACCAAGATGGGGCAGCAGTGGCAATAGAAAAGTTTTTGCTATCGTAGTAGTTGTTTGGTTGGAATCACCTACTACTGTAGGGGCGAACAGCCGTACTCTGCCTTGAAGCAGCGCAAACCGCGTTTACGCCCCTACTCACAAAATACTAAAAAATCAGAAAGGGTGCCGACGACTGGCCGTGTTTCGTCTCGGCACCCTTGCTGGTTCGCTCCTCACACACCAGCTAATATATCTTAGGTGATTAAGCCAGTCAATACTTGTTACAAAAGTTTTGATTTCTTTCATTTTTAGGTTTTTTTGATGTTTGTTGGTAGTTGTTTGTTGTTTGTTACTTCCAAACAAAATCAATTTCATAATTCATAAAGAGCAAAAATATTAAGCTTTTCTTCCAACAGTCGTCTTAAAACCGATTGAGTGGCTAAAACTAGACCCAGTCTAGCTTGGGCTAGTTCTGGTGAGTTGGCTTTTATTTCACCCCAAATCCGACAGTCGCGCCAGAAGTTTTCAAACGCTTGACTTAAAGCAAGCGCTACTTTTTCCCATTTCACCAAAGCACTAGAGTCAGAACACTCCAATTCGTCAACTACTTTTACTAACTCATTTATCAAGCAAAGTTCAGTTGGGTGATGAAAACACAGTTCTTGCTGATTGTTAAGCCAAGGTATAGCTTTATCAGAAGTAATTAATCCCTCTTGCTCACCCAACCGCAGGAGTGAGCAACAGCGTACATGGGCATATTGAACTGGGAATAGGGCATCAGGCATTGGGCATTGGTTATTCTCTGTCTCTCCTTTGTCCTTTGTCCTTTGTCCCCCTTGAAGAGGATAAGCTCCCCACCGACTCTCTGCAAGGCTTTGTAACCAGTCAGCCAACACAGGGTGAGCCAATTTTAAATGAATCCAACCAGGTGGAACTATTTGAATGCTGAAAACTCCAGCCGAGTTTGCCGATAAATGAGAAGCGATCGCATTGGCAATCTCCATCGACGGAATTTTCTCATATTTTGCCAGTTGTAGTGCTAACCCTGTGATGTAAAAAACCCGATTTTTATCTCTACCTTTAGAGAGAGGAAATTTTTGATTTATTGGGCATTCTCTTTTTATAGTCTTAGTATAAATACTTAGTTTTAACGTTATGTAACTGCACAAAAAACGCTTGATAGCTACATATCTACTTACTAGTGGCTTTTTATGCACTTATCATACAGGTGTTAGACATCTACTCAAAAACCATTAATTTTGTGTCATCTGTCTTTAGACTGAAGTTTAATTTAATCAAAGAAAAATTAGAAGAATGCAAATTTTTTTTGAAACTGAGTAAATTTTACTACCATCATTGTACAGTAGGAAGTATAACAAAAGAGTAGGAATTAAAATTCCTCTCTTTGCATGGCTGGCACTGTTTAGGTGTTAAGCCTAACCTGCCAACGAGAAGACACTCCTTGCACCTTGTTATGACCTCTTTTGTCTTCAGCCGAACGCTCTTTGTTACCTATGCAATCTCCATCCTCCTTTTCTGAGGCATCACGCCCTTTCTTAACTTGGCAACGCATTCTTGATTGGGCTCAAGAACACTACCGCTGCCGCACCTTTAGCAAAGATGAGCGCATTCCAGCCCGTCCTGGATTGTTGTATTTAGTGCAAAGGGGTGCAATCCGCATGGTAGGAACCGCCCAAGTGAGTGCAACAGCAAGTCAGTTAACGTCCCGACGCATCAACAGAACTCCAGAAGAAGCCTTCTTAGGATTTGTGGGTGCAGGACAGCCCTTTGAAATTGTTGCTCAATCACCATTCACGCTCCAGGCTTATGCCCATGTGGACCAAACTGCGGTGCTGTGGATGTACTGGCACGATTTAGACAACTGGCCTCACTTCCGACGTGAAGTTATGGATGCCTTTAGGTATCAGCACCAGCGTAAACTGCTGTGGCTAAGTGCCTTAGGACAACGTCGCACGATTGACCGACTCTTAGGATTCCTCACATTGTTGATTGAGGAATATGGAGAGCCAGCAATGAGTGAAACCGATCCAGAAGTGATTCGTGGCTATTGTCTACCTTTCCCCCTCACCCATGCCCAAATTGGCAGCGCCATTGGTTCGACTCGTGTTACCGTCACCCGTTTGATGGGCAAGTTGCGTCAGCGTGGCTTAATCCTCACCCAGGGAGATAATTTGATTTGCTTGCCAGCAGAATCGATTAACAGAGCCGGCTAAAGCACAGTTGCCAAATTCTTTGATGAGAAGTCGCCCTACCAGATAGGAATAGCGTCCACCACCGCTATTCTGACGGGAAGGCGTAATCCTCTAAAAGAATAAAACCATCTCGATAGAGGGTTGTAGGGGTGTCTATTGGCAATCTTGCCACTTTGTAGTCTGTCTTTGACAGGTGTCAGCGAATTTTGACAAAGCCAGCTTGGGAAATCAATTCCTGTCCCTGCTCAGTCAGCAGCAAGTTGGCATAAGCGACACCCGCTTGCTGCTCGGTTTGATCATTCTGTTTGACCACCACAAACAGATTGCGGGTAATCGGATACTTTCCAGATTGGAAAGCCTCAATGTTCAATTTGTTTCGTCTACCAGGACACTCAGAATGGAGGACAATGGGGTCTTGGTAGGGAGCAATATATTGCCCTTGCGTTCGCCCCAAAGGCAAGGGTTTAATTGAACATTGAGGAACAACTTCAGGGGCAGAAGCGTAATATATGCCACCAGGACTACTAGCCACTTTTTTTAGGGCTTGGGTGGTGGTGGAAACAAGCTCGACATTAGAGCTAAAATCTTGACCACCCAAGATGTCTTGGACAAATAATTCTACAGTCCCGCCATCACTGATGCGGCGAGAGTATGGCTTTATAGGGATATTAGACCCACCCACTTGACTCCAATTTGTGATTTTGCCTGTGTAAATAGACCGCAACTGTTCTACTGTCAGTCCTATGATATTAATGTTAGGATTTACTGCTACTGCCAAGCCATCAATGGCTACAGGAATTTGTTGCAAAGTAAACCCACGCTGTTTAGCACGGTTCACTTCTTCATCTAGAATTGGTCGAGACGACTGGGCAAAAGCTAATTGACCATCAATTAATGCTTGGATACCCGTACTGGAACCAGGATTACCACTGATAGGTTCTACATAGCGCAAGCGAAACTCTGACCGTGCTGCTTGAATTACTGGATCAACATCTTTACGAACTGGCGCCCAAGAGGTACTACCTCCATAATTAAATAATCCTGTAGGGACATTTTGAATAGAGGCAAAATTATTGCCACTTGATTTTGGCTGAGTGATATTGGGACTAGTAGAATTAATCGGTTGAGGTTTAGTGACTTGATTAAAGTTAAAACTCGTTTTTCTGGTAAACCACCAAAAGCCACCCCCAATCAATCCAACAGTTATTAATAAAGACAATATCAAAATAGGCGTTTCATTTTTTTGTGACATAGTAATTTAGCTATTGATAGTTAGTAGTTGGTAGCTGTTCATTCTCAACAACAAACAACTACCAACAAACAACAAATTAAATAAATTATCTAATCCTGACAAATCCAGTTTTAGCAATTAATTCTTGACCTTGGTTTGTCAGCAGCAGGCTAGCATAGATTTCTCCTGCTTGCTGATCAGTTTGATTGTTTTGTTTGACAATCACAAATAAACGTCTGGTAATGGGATATTCACCACTCGAAAAGGCAGATGCATTCAGTTGGTTGCGCTGTTGTGGACACTGTTGCAGAGAAATAAATGGTTCTTTGTAGGGTGGAACAAATTTATTTGCTGTTTTTCCTAACGGTAAAGGTTTAACACTACATTGTCCGACTACTTCTGGCGCTGAAGCGTAATACATACCACCTGGATTTTTTGCTATTTCTTTTAAAGCTTCTGTGGTAGTTGGAATAAATTGAACGTTCGCACCAAATTTTTCTCCTTCTAAAACATTCTGATCAAAAAATTCGACCGTACCTCCTTCTTCCAAACGGCGGGAGTAAGGCGTAATCTCTAAATTTGGCCCACCCACTTGTTCCCAATTGGTGATCTTGCCAATGTATATATCTTTGAGTTGGTTAACAGTTAAACCAGAAATATTGAGATTAGGATTTACTGCGATCGCAATACCATCAATTGCTACTGGAATTTCTTTTAATTTAAAACCTCGTTGCTGTGCTTTTTGGTATTCTTCGTCTTTTATTGGACGTGATGATTGAGAAAAAGCTAGCTGATTATCTAAAAGCATTTTTATCCCAGTTCCAGAACCTGGGGCGCCTATAGTTGGATCAGTATAGCGTAGTTGAAATTGCGGAAATACAGTTTGGATTGCTGTATCAACATTGTTACGAATTGGCGCCCAAGTGGTGCTACCACCATAGTTAAACAATCCAGAGGGAATATTTGGTAATTGTGCAAAAGTCTCAGTAGTAGGCTGTTTAATAGGTTCAGGTAAATTATTTTTAGCATTAAAGAATCTAATTTTTGAACTATTCGCTAACCATAAAAAGACACCACCTACTAGCCCTAGCGTAACTACTAGAGTCAAAAGCAAAACAGTGGTTTCATTTTTTTGAGACATGATAAATTTTTAGTTATTGCTCTTAAAGCAAATTCTCACTTTAATCTAAATCGATCCAGGTTAAGATTTGGTTAATTATCGAGAAATCAGGAGAAAATTCAGTTACGAGTGTAGACGCATAGCAGATTGTCACAGGCTGCAACTAGCTGATAAGTCAATACGGTTGGTGTTAAGGATTTTTAGTATAAAAATTTGGTCTGTAGAGACGCGAAATTACCCTGTGGGATCTTGCTACACGTCTGGTACAAAGGATTGTGGGCTTAACACCAAGCGTATTGGCTGATAAGTGATAACTGTAATTTTTAATTACCTAACGTTGAAACTGGTACAAAATCAAACCCAGTACCAGAACGAGAACGATTTTTGCTGACTATTTGCACCAATTGTACAGGGGCATTGCGATCGCCTGATGGTAAAAACCGAATTGTACCGGAAGCCCCTCTAGTAGAAAATTCAGGTGATGAAAGGGCTTGTTGGATGCCTATACGAGTAGGATTACGTTCTAGTGCTGCAATGAAAGCACGCGTAGCATCGTATGCTAAAGCAGTGCGCCAGTTCACATCACCTCCCCACAGCTGTCTTGACTTTTGCGGGAAATCAGCACCGAGATTGCTATCAATGTACCAAGGAACAGCCACCACCATTCCGACTGTTTGTTGTTGTCCAATTTCTAAAGTTTTGGGCGTATAGATATCATCTCCCCCAAGCAAACTTAACCGTTTTTGGTTTACTTGCACTACTTGCAATGCTTTATCTAAAGTATTCGTACTAGCCGCTAACATTAAAACTTCTGCACCCTGTTTAATTGCTTGTTCTACACTTTTAGCTGCACTAAAATCGGCTTTAGATAAGTCAAATTCACTTGATACCTGTCCACCTTCTAGGGAAACAGATGAGACAAATTCAGACTTTAAGGACTGGCTATAGTTACTTTGAGAATTGAAGAAAACAGCCGCATTTTTTTTCTGTAAATTTTCTACCATGTGCTTTGCCAATGCCCTCGCCGCCATAAAATCACTAGGAACCGTCCGAAAAATATAGCGGCTAAAGTTGGATATTTTGACAGAAGTGCTAATTGGGGAAATAGCCACAAGTTGTCCAGAAGTATAAACTTTGCCTGCGGCTAAAGTGACGTCACTAGCATAAGGCCCAATGACACCCAATACCTCCTGATTTTCAACCAAGGTATTGGCAATTTGTTGGGCAACTTCTGGATTATTATCGTCGTTTGCTATCCCTACTTTTAGCAGTACTCTCTTAATTCCTCCGGCAGCATTTATTTCATTTTGAGCTTGGGCAATTCCGCGTAAAATTTCTAAAGAACCATTTGGATCAGTTCCGAATGGTACAGATGCAACAACCGTATAAGTTTTGGCAGAACCTATACGAGCATTGTTGAGAAATATTAATGTTTCTGGGTCATTTTTATTAACTTTTAGGGCTGCTTCTAAGTTAGAAACTGCTCTTTTATAGTTACCTGATGCTAGTGCCGTGATACCTTCTTTTTTTGTAGGAGAAGCTTCTATTGGAGATAATGTTTTTTCCCCAAAGCTAATCCTATCTGCAACTGACTTATTATTAGTTTGTAGTACATTGCCACCATTCTGAGACTTTTGTGGCCAGATGTTATCTTTTAGGAACCATGCCCCACCACCTACCAATCCCACAGTAATTAATAAAGCTAGGAATAGAACAGCAGTTTCGTTTTTTTGGGACATAGACAATTAAAAATTAATATTTTCTAATTTCACATAGAATTATATCGGTGATTATCCTAGCTAAATATACGAATGCAAATAAACTTTGCATCAGTTACATTATTTAGTTATTTAGAAAAAAATAGAGTTAATAATTTATAAATAAGACGGAATAAAGCCGTGACAGCGATCGCCACTAAACCCCCAGCAATAGATATGATCGTCACTTGCTCAATTGTTAGACCAGCTCGCAAAAAGGGGAAAAAAAATATCGCTGCGAATGTTCCTGCTACGAACACTAACATCTCAGTTTTTTCAATCCAGCGTTGCTTTTGTCCTAAAAGCAATACTGCTAGAATCACAGCACAAGCAGCTAAAGTCATATTTGTCGAACGCAGCACACTATACAAAGCGATCGCGATCAATCCGCCTTCAAAACCACTAAATCCAGATCCTATCAGTAACTCTAAAGTAGACAACGGTGCAATCCGCAAAGTCGCAGATAATGGAATTTGTTGTGGAGGTTGAGTATGTCTAGACTGTGGTTGCGACTTTGTTTGTGATGGTAATTGTGTGGGTTGGTGGGGATGAATGTGTGTTGATGTTATGGGCTGAAAAGTTGAATTAAGAACATCTAATACTTCTTGTGCTGACTGAAAGCGTTGATTAGCAGCAGGTAAAAGCATTCTATCAAGAGCATTTGCCAGTAAAGGACTAACAGAAACACGTTCGTGCCATTTCCACTGGTTACTATAAACATCAAATAGCTGCGTTACATCCTTTTCACCAGTTAACAACATCACAATTGTCACAGCCAAAGCATATAAATCTGTAGATGGAAAAACTTGTCCACCAGACATCTGTTCGGGCGGTGCAAACCCCAGAGAAAAAATGCCAGTTGAAGAATGAACTCCTCCGGGGGGTGCTTTTGCTACCTGCTTCACAGCGCCAAAATCTAACAGGTAAAGCTTACCGTTACGATGACGCATAATATTGGATGGTTTGATATCTCTGTGAATGATGCCTTTGTGATGGACAAACTGCAAGATTTTGAGAATATCTTGCAGCACATCTAATACTTCTGGCTCAGAGAATTTACCTTTATGCGCTAATTCTTCTTCTAGGTTCTGTCCATCAATATATTCTTGAACCAGATAAAAAAATTGTTCTTGTTGTCCTGGTTGAAAAAAGCTAGAAACTATGATTGGGAAATAAGCAAATAAATCAGGAATTTGCTCATGTAGAGAGCCTATTTCTTCCAAGACTGTGGCTTCTCTCTCAAATAAATCTTGTGCGAGTTGCAGTTGAGTTGGGCTGAGATTACCTGCTGGTTGGAATTGCTTCACCACACACTGGCGCATTCCTGGAGTATAGCGATCGCAGGCTAAAAAAGCTGCCCCAAAACCGCCTCGTCCCAATAATTTTGATGGTAAATAACGACCAACCAAAATCAACGGCATTCCACAAGTGGTACAGTATTTTTGCTGCACAGTTCTCAAAATGGAATGATCATCTAAATCTGGAAAATAGTTGCGTGGACGGGGACAACCAGGACGCGTACAGTAAATTTCCATTTTTGTCAATAGTCAATAGTCATTTAGCCATTAGTCATTAATCATTAGCTTTTTCACAAAGGACAAATGACCAATGACAAGTGACTAATGACAGATGACTAAATCTTAACTTTCATCTGAGTGAGAAGTGTCTAAGTCCAGTGTGGTATTAATTGCTAAACTCTTGTGATTTTGTGATGATTTTAACACATCTATATTCCATCCAGGTGCAGCAAACTGGGGTAGAATTTCCCTGCTAAAAGCTTCTGCTGCCTTAGACCGATAGCGATTGGGATTAAAAATCAGCCACAGTGTCCTCTTGACGACAACACCCTCAATGGGAGCACAATGTAATACATCCATTTGCAATTCTTTAGCAATGGCAGAAGTCGAGACAAAAGCAGCTCCTAAACCAGATTGCACAGCATTTTTAATTGCTTCTATAGAATTGAGTTCCATTTCCACTTTTAAACGCCGTGTATCAATATCATGACGCGCTAATACTTGGTCTATGACTTTGCGGATTGTTGATTGAGAATCAAGGGCAATGAATTGTAACTTATATAGGTCTTCTTTGTGGATGGTTTCAAGTTTGCCAAAGGGATGGAATACAGGTAAAATCAGCGCTAATTCATCATCTGAGTAGGGAATAATCTCTAAAGATTCCCCTAATTCTCCAGGAATTTCACCACCAATAATTGCCAAATCAACTTGTCCATTCACTACGCTCCAAGCAGTGCGGCGAGTAGAGTGGACATGTAATTGCACCGCCACGTCAGGATATTTTTGTCGGAACAATCCAATCATCCGGGGTAAAAGATAAGTCCCGGTGGTTTGAGAAGCACCCACAATTAATGTACCGCCTTGGAGATTTTGTAAATCTTCAATAGCGCGACAAGTTTCCTGACAAAGACTGAGAATTTTTTCTCCATAGCTCAGGAGTAAATGTCCTGCTTCAGTTAACTGAGCACGACGTCCTCCACGGTCAAACAAGGGAACATCTAATTGCCGTTCTAAATTTTGCACTTGCAAACTGACGGCAGGTTGGGAAACGTAGAGACTGTCTGCGGCGCGCTTGAAGCTCCCTTCTTGGGCGATCGCTTTCAGAATCCGTAACTGATCTAGTGTGAATGGAAGGTCAGACATATAGGCTCAACCCACAAACAAGAAAGGAGCAGCATTAGCAAAAAACCAGTGATTCATAGTATTCTGGCTGGGCATAATTTGTTGCATATTAAAATCGGAGGATTTATCCGAAAAAGACAGTAACACAACATCTTGACTAAAGTCCCCCTTTGAATACTTTGTGGTATTGATTGTACTGAATTGAGTTTTCTTTAAATTACTTCACCTGTGTATTATGATGCTGCCATCGTGGTTAACCCCCAGTCATTTTATAATGTTGGGACTACAATTTAGTTTTGCAATTGCTCATAGCGGTGGAGCCGCATTGCGACCTTGGGCAGAAAAATATATTGGCCCACGAGTTTATCGGATTATCTTTGCGTTAGTTAGTTTACCTTTAGCTGTAATATTGATTGTTTACTTTTTTAACCACCGTTATGATGGTTTGCAAATGTGGCAAGTCCAATATCTACCCTGGGTAAAACCATTGGTTTGGGTGTTATCGGCAATTTCTTTTTTCTTTTTGTACCCTGCTACTTTCAATCTACTAGAAATTGCTGCTATTCAAAAGCCCCAAGTCCATCTCTACGAAACAGGAATTATTCGTATTACCCGTCATCCCCAAATGGTTGGACAGGTTATTTGGTGTATTGCCCATACTTTGTGGTTGGGTACGACTTTTACCTTTGTTACTTCTTTAGGCTTGATTTTGCATCATATTTTTGGGGTATGGCATGGCGATCGCCGACTTGAATGGCGTTATAGCGAGGCTTTTAGAGCAGTTAAGCAGCGTACGAGCATAATTCCTTTTGCAGCTATTTTAGATGGACGTCAATCTCTACGGTGGCAAGAATTCCTTCGTCCTGCTTATATTGGAGTTGCTATGTTTGTGCTGCTATTGTGGTGGTCGCATCCCCTTTTATTGGTGGCAACTAGTAAGGTACAATGGTAGCCTAGACTAAAACCCAATTCACAACAGCACAAAATAGACAGCAGATGAGGATTTAGACCAATCTGTAGATTACCAAATCAATGTACGATGAATGGAAACAGCTGTTCAGTGGAAGGTGTAGGTCAAATCAATTTGAGATTTTGTCCTAGTAGTTGCTGGTCAATTGTCATCATTGGGAGTAAATGATACCGAACATCTAATTTCCCTCCACACGCAGAGGCATAAATTGGAGTTCAAAGTCCCCAAATGCCACTGCGTGTAAACGCCGTGCTGGCTTGTTTGTCAACGGCAAAATTACCAAGATAAAGGCTGGAAAGTTTGCATACCTTCTGTTATGCCTACCAGAGCATCTATCGGCAGTTGCTGGCTTACGTTACCCTTGTGCTGATAGCAAGTTGGATATAAAAACCCTATAGTATTAGAGGCATCATGGTGTTGTCGGTTAGTGAGCGGACATTTACTCAAGAAGTTTTAGAATCCCCTATTCCTGTTTTAGTAAATTTTGAAGCTCCTTGGTGTGGTTTGTGCCGCATCATACACCCATTACTGTTGCAATTTAAAGATAAATGCAACGAGCAAATCAAATTAGTTAATGTGAATGCCGATGACAATTTTAAATTGTCTACCAAATATCGGCTCAAATCACTACCAACTTTACTTTTGATCGAAAACGGCATTGTCAGAAAACGTTTGGAAGGTTTTCGTGGTCGTGAAGATTTGCTGCAAGCATTGGAAGAAATTAAACTCAGCTACGACAAGTCTTCCCGTAGTTACAATACCCCCACAACAGCGGATTTAGGGTGCCGTTCAGCATAATGGTCATTGATCATTAGTTATTGGTAATTTGTCATTGGATTTAGACAAAGGACAATTGACAAATGACCAATGACCAATCGCAAAATCTAAAACTATACTTAATTACCCCACCTAATCAGTATTAGGTGGGGTATTTTATCCTAAAGGGTGTGTGTCACAATTATTAACAGATCGACAAGTTAATCAACTCAAGGCTGAAGTATGTAGACACCCTAATGGGCGTCTAACCGCAGGTAGGTTGAAGTATGAAAGAATGTTTGATTGCTTAGTTATGTAGAGACTTGTACTGTTCCCAAGAGACAAGACTTCGCCATAACATAAGGTGTGAAAGTTCCTCTTTGTTGACACTCTCAACAGCCATTTGCAACTAGTACATTCTTTCATCCTTAATCCTTGAGCCTTCATCCTTGCTCATGAAGAATTCTAAAAGTAGGCGTCAGTGATGGAAGTAATCTATCAATATGCCTGGCTAATCCCAGTATTGCCCCTCCTCGGAGCAATGCTGGTAGGGCTGGGATTAATTTCTTTAAATCAGGTGACTAACCGCCTACGACAGCTCAATGCCGCATTTATTATTTCCTTAATGGGAGCGGCTATGGGGCTGTCGTTTGCCATATTGTGGAGCCAACTACAAGGACACGCCCCTTTTAAGCGCACCCTAGAATGGGCTGCGGCTGGCAATTTTCATCTGAGTATGGGCTACACAATTGACCACTTAACAGCATTAATGCTAGTGATTGTGACGACGGTAGCCTTCCTGGTCATGGTTTACACTGATGGCTACATGGCCCACGACCCTGGTTATGTCAGGTTTTATGCCTATCTCAGCTTATTTGGCTCATCAATGTTGGGTTTGGTAGTCAGCCCCAACTTGGTGCAAATTTATATCTTCTGGGAACTGGTAGGGATGTGTTCTTACTTGCTGGTCGGCTTCTGGTACGATCGCAAGTCAGCAGCAGACGCAGCCCAAAAAGCCTTTGTCACTAACCGCGTTGGTGACTTTGGTTTGTTGTTGGGCATTCTAGGGCTATTCTGGGCAACAGGAAGCTTTGATTTTCAGATTATGGGCGATCGCCTTACCGAACTCGTCCACACGGGTTCTCTGAGCAATATACTGGCAGCCCTATTTGCAATTTTGGTCTTCTTAGGCCCGGTAGCCAAATCTGCCCAATTTCCCCTCCATGTCTGGCTACCCGATGCAATGGAAGGCCCGACACCCATTTCTGCCTTAATCCATGCAGCAACAATGGTGGCAGCAGGCGTTTTCCTGATTGCCCGGATGTACCCCGTATTTGAACATGTCCCAGCAGCAATGGACACAATTGCCTACACAGGGGCATTCACGGCCTTTTTAGGGGCAAGCATTGCGATTACTCAAAACGACATCAAAAAAGGCTTGGCTTACTCCACTATTTCCCAACTTGGTTACATGGTGATGGCTATGGGAGTAGGCGCGTACAGTGCTGGACTTTTTCACCTTATGACCCACGCCTACTTTAAGGCGATGCTGTTTTTAGGTTCTGGTTCAGTAATTCACGGCATGGAAGCAGTTGTCGGTCACGACCCCGACTTGGCGCAGGATATGCGCTTGATGGGTGGACTGCGGAAATATATGCCAATTACAGCAATTACCTTCTTCATCGGTTGTGTAGCAATTTCCGGGATTCCGCCCTTTGCTGGTTTCTGGTCAAAAGACGAAATCCTCAGTGCAGCGTTTGCTTCTAACCCGGTGCTGTGGAGTGTTGGCTGGCTAACAGCAGGAATTACCGCCTTTTATATGTTCCGGATGTATTTCACCACCTTTGAAGGTCAATTCCGGGGCAATAAAACCCAGTTATGGGAAAAACTCAAATCTCCTATTGGTATGGGCATAGTTACGGGTTTTGAAAGAACTCCTGCTTTTGGCCCTGGTGCAATGACCAAAGGAGAACTAGAAGCCCACCCCGCACACCACAACGACCATGATCATGGTCATGGACACAGTGAATATCCTCACGAGTCACCCTGGACAATGACCCTGCCTTTGGTATTATTGGCAGTTCCTTCGATACTCATTGGTTTGGTGGGGACGCCCTTTGCTAACTACTTTGAGGAGTTTATTTACTCTCCCAACGAAACCCTTGAAGAAGTGGTAGCCAAAGCTGCTGAGGTTGACCTGCATGAGTTTTACATTATGGCAGGTGTTTCGGTGGCAATTTCCCTGATCGGCATTACCATCGCCTCCTTGATGTATTCGTGGGGTAAAATCAATCCGGTGGCGATCGCTGCCAAAATCAAACCACTTTACAACCTGTCCCTCAACAAGTGGTATTTCGATGACATTTACCACCAAGTCTTTGTCCTGGGCTTGCGTCGGTTAGCTAGACAAGTCATGGAAGTTGATTTCCGAGTGGTTGATGGTGCTGTTAACCTCACAGGCTTTTTCACCCTCGTGAGTGGCGAAGGTTTGAAATACCTCGAAAACGGTCGCGCTCAATTCTACGCGTTGATTGTATTTGCCGCCGTGTTGGGCTTAGTGATTGTTTTTGGTGTCACTTAACAATCAGTGAACAGTTATCAGTAAACGATCTGATGGTAGTAAATGAAATCCACAACCATTGCCTTCAGTGCAAACCGATAACCGATAACTGATAACTGATAACTGATTATTTAGATGAAGGCAGGGCAAGCGGTTCACCTGCCTTCATATTTTTTGATTTTTGTTAAATCAACCTAACAAATAACAACCGAATCACGAAAAAACTGCTAGTTAATAGCTAGTAGCAGATAGCCGAACCTTAAGAGCAACTTCAATGAATACAGCTAATTTTCCCTGGCTGACTACAATCATCCTGTTACCAATAGCAGCATCGCTGCTAATCCCTGTCTTGCCAGATAAAGACGGCAAAACAGTACGTTGGTATGCCCTTATCATTGGGCTGATAGATTTTGCACTAATTGTTACTGCTTTTTACCTTGGGTATGACTTCTCTAACCCCAATTTGCAACTGTTTGAGAGTTACCCTTGGGTTCCACAACTGGATTTGAATTGGTCAGTAGGGGCAGATGGTTTGTCTATGCCTCTAATTATTTTGACTGGATTCATTACCACTTTGGCAGCTTTAGCAGCTTGGCCTGTGACACTCAAGCCAAAACTGTTTTACTTTCTACTGCTAGCAATGTACGGCGGACAGATTGCTGTATTCGCCGTCCAGGATATGCTGTTGTTTTTCCTGGTGTGGGAATTGGAATTAATTCCGGTTTATCTACTGCTAGCAATTTGGGGAGGTAAAAAGCGTCAATATGCAGCAACCAAATTTATTTTGTACACTGCGGGCGGTTCGCTGTTTATTTTGGTCGCTGCCTTAGCAATGGCATTTTACGGCGATACAGTCACCTTTGACATGCGATCGCTCGCGGCGAAAAATATCGCCCTGAATCTACAATTATGGCTATATGCTGCTTTCTTGATTGCCTACGCTGTCAAATTGCCTATCTTCCCACTCCACACCTGGCTACCAGATGCCCACGGTGAAGCTACAGCTCCGGTGCATATGTTGCTGGCTGGTATTTTGTTGAAAATGGGCGGTTACGCCTTGATTCGCATGAATGCCCAGATGCTTCCCGATGCCCATGCTTATTTTGCGCCTGTATTGGTAATTTTAGGTGTAGTTAATATTATCTACGCCGCTTTAACATCTTTTGCCCAGCGCAACCTCAAACGGAAAATTGCCTACTCTTCAATTTCCCACATGGGCTTTGTCACCATTGGTATTGCTTCCTTCACAGATTTAGGCTTGAATGGGGCGATGCTGCAAATGGTTTCCCACGGGTTGATTGGAGCAAGTTTATTCTTCCTAGTAGGGGCAACTTACGACCGCACACACACCCTGATGTTGGATGAAATGGGCGGTGTCGGTAAGAAAATGGGTAAGATTTTTGCCATGTGGACGACTTGTTCTTTGGCGTCTTTAGCATTACCAGGAATGAGTGGTTTCGTAGCAGAATTGATGATATTTGTCGGCTTTGCCACTAGCGACGCCTATAGCTCTACCTTCAAAATTATTGTGGTGTTCTTGATGGCAGTTGGTGTGATTTTAACGCCGATTTATCTGCTGTCCATGCTGCGGGAAATTTTCTACGGCGAAGAGAACAAAGAGTTAGTTTCTCACCAAAAACTCATCGATGCCGAACCCCGCGAAATCTTCATTATCGCTTGCTTGTTAGTACCAATAATTGGCATTGGTTTGTATCCTAAGATTTTGACTCAGGTTTACGATGCCACAACAGTACAGCTAACAGAAAGGTTGCGTGATGCAGTACCGACATTGGCACAGCAAATTACACCGGAAGTATCGTTAAGTGCGCCGGAAATTGGAAATTAGGTTTTGAATTTTACAATAATATTTCTGTAGGGGTGGGTTTTATATCTACCCTTTTTTTATTAAACTCTTTTCCGAAATGGAGAGCAGAAATTGTGAAGTCTACTTAAGTATTTTAACAGGTAATTAATATCTGGAGTATTTAATGATTCCACTCATACTGGGTGCTGTTGCTATAGGTAGTGCGGCTTTTGGAGCGCTAAAAGGCACTGAAGGCGTTAGCAACATGAATGAGGCAAGCAAAATTGGTAAACGCGCCCAAAAGCGGCACGAGAATGCAGTCAGCGAGTTAAAAGAATACTGGGAAGGCACTAATAAGTTGGCAGAAGAGTATGGTCACTTCCAGCTAGATGTAATGATGCGTACAATTGGACGCTTTGTCTACTTCATTGAGAGGAATATTGGTAAGGCTAAACAAAGTGAAAAGGAGTTTTTAGAAGGGCTGGATGGAATTTCAGTTCAGCAAATGAAGGAGTATAAAACTGCTGCACTAGAAGCTGAACAGTTTTTCAAAGGAGGCGTTAAAGCTGTTGGGGCTGCTGCTGCTGGATACGGGGGTGCAATGGGTCTTGCTACCTCTGTGGGAGTAGCTAGTACGGGAACATTAATAGGAAGCCTTAGCGGTGCCGCAGCATGGAATGCGACTCTAGCATGGCTGGGTGGTGGTTCACTAGCTGCTGGTGGTGGCGGTATGGCTCTTGGTACTGTTGTACTTGGGGGTATTACGGTTGGACCTGCCTTAGCAATTGGTGGATTTGTACTTGCTAGTGAGGGAGAAAAAGCTTTAACAAAAGCGCGAGAGTACGAAGCAGAAGTCAAAATTGCCATCGCTAAAATTGATGCTACAAAAGACTTCATGCAACAAGTGAAACGGCGAATTACTGAGTTGAGAAATCTACTTGAATCTCTCAACAACTTTGCTGTTTTAGGTTTGAATGAACTTGAATCCCTGCCATCATTTAACAAAAACAGAGATGCTAGTAAGTTTCAACAGATAGGACTTCTAGTTAAGGCACTTGCAGAAATCATGAAAACTCCTGTTTTGGATAGTGAAGGGCAGCTTAATCCTGCTACTGCCACTATTCAAGCCAAGTACCGTACTCTTGGAGGCAATTAAAAGTGTCAGTACAGAAAATAATCGAAAAGCTAAATCCTGCTGAATCCCTCCAGCAAATGGTTACAGCTTACACCGATTACCTAAAGATTGTCGAACAAGAACAGACTAAGCGGCGCGAAATTGAAGCTTGGGAGAAAGAAACAATTACCAGAACTAACGCCCAGCGAGAACTGCTGATGGCGTACCTTGATCACTCGTTTGATGAACGTGCCAAAAACTTTCGTGCTTTATTTGCTGTAGTTGATAGTGCGATCGCATCCGGTAATAATGAGCAATTAGCCCTTGCTTTGAATTCAATTACAGAAATAGCTAAATCCAGCCCATTCAAAGACCTTGCCAATTTAACATCTGTTCGCGCTGCATTAAACGATCCAAACCACGAATGGCAATTTTGATTATGTTTTAATCCAACTGCATTCACTGTATTTTTACAGGTGACTTTTACAACAAAATTTTTGCCAGTTTAAGTAATATTGCCCTCCCTAATTCAGGTGTGGGTATTTTTTTTGGAGGCTCACTCAATTTATTTGGTAGAGAACGGGGAACCTATCAAAGAATTACACGAGAGTGGTTGTACTGGTATAACGAGCAAGGACAAAGGTTGTTGACGCCAGAAGAACGCATTCAAGAAGCAGAACAACGAGTGCAAATGCTTGTGGAACATCTAAGGACCCTGGGCATAGATCCAGAGAGTATAACTTAAATAAACTATGAACACTTTATAAGAAGCATAAAATACAGCATCATATCAGGCAAACTTAACGTAATTATCAAAAAATGTGATCAATCATTGTGCTGGTAAGTAATTAAATTCTAAAATTGGAACTATTTTTGAAGTTTACCTATCTAGGAATAGGATTCATTACCTATAGACAAACCCAAATCAAGATACTTATCTGTCACCAGTAATGGTTTGCAAGCTTTCAAAAGCAATCATACAAATTAATTGTGAATTTAATGTTTTATGAACGCTTATGATAGTCTTTACCTATTTTTGATCCCCATTTCGATAAAATGACGTGGCAGAAGCTTATAATTAGAAACCGCTTTTGACAGCGACGCCCATGAATCAACTTAACAATGGTTTTACTCTATTTTTGAGTCTGCTAGTCGAGGCGATGCCTTTTTTGCTGTTGGGAGTATTTTTCTCGAGTTTGCTGCTATTTTTTGTAGATGAGCGCAAATTGGTAGAGAAAATGCCCAAAAATCCTTTATTAGGTGCTTTAGTCGGTAGTATGGTCGGGTTTTTGTTTCCGGTCTGTGAATGTGGTAACGTGCCAGTCGCACGGCGCTTATTGATGCAGGGAGTACCTACATCAGTAGCAATTGGCTTTTTGCTCGCAGCACCAACAATTAATCCGATTGTAATTTGGGCAACTTGGACAGCATTTCGCGACCAGCCAGAAATAGTAATATTACGAGTAGTGTTTTCCCTATTAATCGCCACTATTATTGGCTTTGTGTTTAGCTTTCAAGAAGACTTGACTCCCATAGTTCAACCTGCGATCGCTCGTTACTTGAAATTTAACCCACCCCCGAATCCAAACACAAAACGCCGCCTTCAACTTTTCCAAGCACAGCAGCCAGCAAATATACCCACTTTATTACAGTCTGGAACGTTTTTGTTAGGAGCAGGGCAAACTACGCGTTTAGAAGCTGCTGCTGAAGCTACAACCACAAATTCACCTCAGAGTAAACCATTAGGAGCAAAACTGCGCTTAGTATTAGAAAATACTGTGCAGGAGCTGCGGGAATTGGGAGCAATATTAGTGATTGGTAGTGCGATCGCAGCTACTATTCAAGTTCTTGCTCCTCGCGAGTTAATTCTCAGCTTGGGTTCGGGCCCAATTAGTTCAATTACTACCATGTTGTTACTCGCAACGGTAGTGTCAATTTGCTCCACTGTTGATTCTTTTTTTGCTCTGTCTTTTGCTTCTGTTTTTACAAGTGGTTCCTTATTGGCATTTTTGGTATTTGGACCAATGGTTGACCTTAAAGGTATAGGTTTGATGTTAACAATATTAAAACCTAGAGCAATCTTTTACCTATTTGGTCTAGCTGCATTATTAACTTTTTTGTTCACCCTGATTATTAATTTGCATTTTCTTTAAAAATTTAGTTCATAGTCTAAAGCCAATAGTCTAAAGCAATGACTATTGCGTACTAATTCTCAAATTTTGGCTCTTGACTAAATAAGTAATGACTCAAAATCCAAACCGTAGAAATAGAATTCAAAAAAAATTACTCCCCTGGCTTGATGTATTAGCAATTACAGCTTGGGGAATTTTGCTGTTGAAATATTGGTTGACTGACAAGCTTAATTTGTTAATTCATCCGAATTATTTTGGATTAGTTGTGGTGGCTGCATTCTGCTTGTTAATTGTCGGTTTTTTCAAAGCCAAAGAACTTTTGCAACGGCGTCGTTATGAAATGACTGGTAACATGCAACATATCAGTTTATTTCCGCCTGGATGGGGTAGTACTTTACTGTTAGTAGCAGCCATCTTGGGACTGACCTTTACACCACAAGTATTTGCTAGTGACAAAGCACTACAACGAGATTTCAGTGAATTATTAGGTTCTACACGCGTCAAACCACAAGCATTCCGCACCTCTGTTGCTCCTGAAGAGCGATCGCTCGTAGACTGGGTACGTATGCTTAACGTCTATCCAGAACCAGATAGATATCAAGGTAATAAAGTCAAGGTACAGGGATTTGTTATCCATCCGCCAGACCTCGAAAAAGAATATATCTTTTTAGCGCGTTTTGTTTTGACTTGCTGCGCCGCCGATGCTTATCCTGTAGGATTACCAGTCAAATTAAAAGAAACTCGCGATCAATACCCAGCAGATACCTGGTTAGAAGTAGAGGGAGAAATGACCACCGAAACAATAGCAGATAAACGTCAACTTACCATTGCAGCCAGTTCCTTGAAAAAAATTCCTCAACCAAAAAATCCCTATAGTTATTAGTCATTTGTCTTACTCTACGAGAAACCGCTAAAGCGTCTATGTCATTTGTGAGTGACTTAATGACCAATGACTAATGACCAATGACTAATGACCATGAAAAAAAATTTTTTCCAACCCTTAGATCGCATTGCGATCGCCTTAATGTTACTGCTCATTTTAATAATTGGGCTAATCATATCCCAAGGTGATGTAGTCAGAGTTCGTGTCCGAGAATTTACTTGGAAACACTTACAAAGTGAGGAAAAAGATATATCTTTGACTAATCTCACCAACCAAAATCAAAAAATTGGGGCAGAATACAAAGCCTTTATCCTCAGTTTTAGTCGTCCCATGGATACGAAAAGTGTAGAGGAAAATTTGAAAATAGAGCCTCCCTTAGCAGGTACATTCAGTTGGGCGGGGCGACGCATGGGTTACAGTTTTATTACACCAGCACCCTATGGAACAACTTACAAAGTGAAGTTAGAGGGAGCAAAAGATAAATTCGCTAGCCAAGAAAAAACTAATAAAGTCATACAACCATTTCAAACAACATTTAGCACACGCGATCGCGTAATTCTTTATATCGGCGCTAGTAATGAAGACCAAGGAAGATTAGTTCTTTACAACTTAACCGAAGAACAAAAAAAGATACTTACTCCCAAAGACCTTATAATTACCGACTTTAAGCCATTTCCAGATGGGCAAAAAATATTATTTGCTGCTCGCCCCGCAAATAGTCAAGACTTACTATCAGCGCAATTGTATATAGTCACAACCGGTTTTAATGCACCTTATGAAAAAACAGCAGAAGCAGCAGCTAAAGTAGACTTGCTTCTAGACAACAAAGAATATCAAAACTTGAAATTTGATGTATCGCCTGATGGACAAACCATTGTTGTCCAAAGAGGGAAGAAAGACAATCCTGGCGACTTTGGGCTGTGGTTTATGCCAGTTAACAGTGATAGTTCTGGTCAACAAACACCTCCTCAACGCTTGCAAAGTCAACCGGGAGGAGATTTTATGATTACACCCGATAGTAAAGCTGTAGCGCTTGCTCAAGGACAAGGAACAGCTATTTTACCCCTACAAAAAGATGGTACTAAACCCCTAGATTTTTTCCCACAATTTGGTTTAGTACAAGCCTTCTCTGTAGACGGTTCACAAGCAGCAATGGTTAAGTTTAATACAGACTATACACGAGACTTGTTTTTAGTCACCAACCAGGGCGTTCAGAAAAAACTCCTATCCACCACAGGTTCGATAGTTAATTGTCAATTTGATACTGCGTCCCCAACGCTTTACTGCTTGCTAACACAGCTATTACCAGGGGAATCTTATCAAGAACAACCATATCTAATTGCCATTGATCTCAAAACAGGGGAACAGAAACCATTATTGGTGCTACCTCCGGATCAACGAAATATACAAATGAGTTTATCTCCTGATGGTTTGGGTTTATTATTTGACCAGATCCAGACAAACCCAAACCCACCAATAAATGCACCTTTGTTGACAACTGATGATGGAGAGGCGATCGCTACTAGCAACTTGTGGTTAATGCCATTATTACCAATAGCTGATGCCCAGGACAATGCAGACCTTAAACCAGAACAACTACCGTTAACAGGATTTTATCCTCGTTGGTTGCCTTGATTGAGATAAGTCGGGTGGGGAGGAAAAGTTATTGCTTGTTAATTTTTGAACAACTTCGCACTGTAGGGTAGCAAAAAGTTATAACAAAATAATCACGAATGATTCTCCTTGGGTAGGTGACAAACTTGCCGAATGGAGTAGATTTTGATAAGACAGCATTGATACGTAATGCGATCGCAGTCACCAATCATAAGTTTAAGCTGGTGGGTGAAAAGTAATGAATGAAGCAGACACCCCAAACAACGGGGCTTTTAATGAACCCCAAAATCCTGCTAATGCGCCACAACCGCAACAAGCAAGTTGTCCTTTTTATTCTGTTTTACCTCTCGAAAACAGAACAATTTCGCAATTGCCATTGTTAGCCCCGGCGCCAGAAGATCAGGAGTATCAGGAAGATGCATCTTGTCAAGACTCAATGACAGAAACGAACCAACAGATAGAGCAAACAAGTAATTCTGAATACGTATTAGAGTTAAATCAGCAACAACTAGAGGAGTTAAAACCTGAGCTAGATTGGGTTGCGGAGCCTGAAAAAGAAAAACTAGCACTGGTTGACTCTGAATTTAAGCAACTGTTGATATTAAATGAAGAACTGCGTTCTGCCAACAATCATTTATATGAACAAGTAGAAGGTTTAAAAACTGCCTTGTCTGAGTCCCAAGGGGCTGTACAATGGCAGCAAAAGCGTTCTGCTGTTGCAGAATCTATGCTTAACCAACAGACTCAAGAGCTAAATGCTGCTCAAGAACAGATAAAATCCCTATATCAACAGTTGGAAACTGCACTACAAACAGTGCAAACTCAAGAAACTGTTATAGAGAACTATAAGGCACAGTTAGAAATTAACCAACAACGTCTTGCCCTACTAGAGCGGGAATGTACCTTACTTCAAACTAAATATAACGAACAGTCCCACCAGCTACTGCAATCAGAAAATCTGTCTCGAGAATTGCGTACTCGCTTAATGCGGCAACAACGCCAAACCTTACAATTTAAAGCAGCTTTAGAAAAATGTCTGGAAACACCAGTTCCTAGCTATGATTCTACAGAAACTCATACTAATACCAATAATGTAGGTAATAAGCAAGCTAGAAATTATCAGCGAACTCATTCTTTACTTCCCAACCAGCAACCAATTCAACCCTGGTCAGCAGAAGAAACAGATAATTTCTGGGTAGGATCTTCTTACTCAAACTCATATCCATCGGATAACTCCACTTCTAGCCAATTATCGACTGCTGATACTTCATCTCAAGAAAGCACATTGACTTCAGAGCAAACAACTATCGAGCCAGAACCAGAAATTGATGATGAAACAGTATCACAAACAATTTCATCTTCAGACTGCTTAAGCTTAGATGAGCAAGTCGATAACTTAATTCAATTGTTTTTTGCTGCTCAAACTACATCTGTATCACCACCACCATTGCTTGAAAACGATCCAGAAGATATGGAAGAGGCAAAAAATGATGATCAAACTGTGACACCCATTTGGGAAACAGTAGCTACTCCAGTTGAGGATATAGAGGATACAGAGGATACAGAGGATACAGAGAATACAAAAGAACCAATAATTGTCATTTCACCCAGTGCTGACACAGATTCTGAGGAAAATGAGGATTTATGGTTTGATATGTCACCATTACCCCCTTCTTTACCAGAATCTGATGAGTCTGACAAATCGCCCTCACCCGTAGTTTATCCCGAACGACCACCTAAAGGGCGAAAGTCTTTAGCATCTGTAGAATTACCGAATTTTCGCCCTAATAAGTAATTAATGGTCAATGGTCATTTGTAAAAAAATCTTGACTATTGACCATCGACTATGGACTCTTGAGTATGGACTCTGGACTCTTGAGTATGTACTCTTGACTCTTGAGTCCGAACTTTTGGTTTTCCTTTACCTGTGGTTAATGCATAGCTGATAGCTGATAGCTGTAACCACAATGCTGGAGAGCGATTTTCTAACCATTGACTATTGCGGTGTAGAAAAATTGGTAGCCATCCACTAAGTAAAGCACTGATGAGGCTATGACGAAGAAAGTCAAAATAATTTCCTAACCAACGCCATAAATCTTTAGCACCAGCCAATTCCCAAATCCACAACAGCAATGCTGGGTTTTTCCTAGCTGCTTTTAGTGCTAACCGATTAAAAGTAAGCAAATTGAATCTATCTTTGATAAAGTCATCTGCTACTTCTAGGGGTTCGTCTGCTAAAAGACCAAAGAAGTTATTCAGCATAGTGTTTATGCGCTCTGGTGGTAAAAATTTACCAGTAGGAACCATCATCCCTTTGGAAAACATCCAAGTCACAGCAATATTATTTTGAAAAGCACGAATTTGGTTCAAGTGTCGAGAAGAAAGTAAATCGTGTTTGAGGGCGATATCTAAAAGAGTAGTGAGGCGTTCTAGGTTCCGAACCAAAGAACCAAATCCTGTGAAAACTAAAGGTGACTGGAGAGATGCAGCATCACCAATAGCGATTAATCGATCAAATGCTATGGTGCGATCGCTACTCCCCACACTAAAATGCCCTGGTATATAACCAAAGGTCGGCTTTTTCCAGACTAGCTTGTCCATGTCGCAGCGCCGATATTCTGGCAAAATTGTGAAAAAGTCCTCATACATTTCCAGTAATGAACCGGGATTTTGGGCATTGACTTGGTGATAATGAAATAAATAAATTGCTAATTCTTCGTCTGTACCGGGAAATAATTCCCAAATTAACTGTCTTCCCCGCGAAATATCGCCGTGACTATTAAGCACATCTCCATACTGACAATCCCATACTCCCGGTTCAAATCCCCGCTCAATCACAGCTCCTACCGTCGGACAAACACTTTCAAACGCACGATAGCCATTTAACTGCCAAGCAATTGGTGATGCTGTTCCCATAGCATCTAATATCACTCTTGCGCTTGCTTGCTTGTCTATTTGATTACTTAAGTCTTTAACTGTAACAACAATTTCTGATGTATAAATATCAGCTTTGATAAACTCTGTTTCATCCCAGATTTCACCACCAGCCGCAAGCAGCTTTTGTCCACATAGTTGGAGCAATTTCTCAGAATCTAACCCTAAATTTAGGACTGTGGGAGTATGCAAAATTGGTGCTTTTAATGGTTTGGGAACATAAGCATCAAAAAATTTATTAAATCCGTCTTGATACTCACGGGCAATAATGAATTCTACTTCACTGGATGTCAACAAACCTAAATTAATCAAGCTTTGAATTTCATCACGAGAAATATTCCATTCCCGGTTCATGCGCCCAAAACGTAACCGTTCTACCAACAGCACTTTGTAGCCTAATTTTGCCATCACAGCCGCATGAATAACACCAAGCGCACCGCCAATGTAGATCAGGTCATATTGGGGATTGGGGATCGAGGAACGGGGATCGGGGGGAGATAACAAAAAAGTTTCCCCTTGTCTGGCTTGTCTGGCTTGTTCCCACTTCTGATGAGCAAATATCACTTGACGTGGTTTCTGGGGATTACGTACACCTTGACGCCAGCGTTGCTCCCACCAGTACACTCGTTTCAGGTCATATTCGCCGTTAGGCATTTTTTGAAAATATTTGACAGTAAGAGGATAATGAGGGGCTAGTGCTTCAAAAATCGATTGCTGGGATAAATCTATTGTCGGTGGTTCTGGATATTGATGGGGAAAGTGGCTTCTGATTCCAGTTGTCAGGGTTTTGAGAATTTGTTTTTCTTGAGGAAAGACTTGATCTGACCACCGGAACACCTTCAGGTAAGTAGTCCGTTGTACTGACCAAACAAAAACGGAAAGTTCGCTGAAGTTTTCCGGAATACTTCTGCTATCATCTGTATTTCCTATCATTCTCAGGCGTAAACCATCCGGTGTTAGCACTTTTTGCCCAATTCCTGCTTCAAAGTCAGTTTGTAACCATTTGCATACTGCTGATGTGTCCGGTGTGGGTATTTCTATGTAAAGTGTCTCTTTCATTCTTTGTCAAGTCTCCAGTTAATAATATGTACTAAGATGGTTTCCAAACAAGGGTGATTTACGGTATGATCCGCCCTATCTTGTTGAATAAAAATTCAATAAAGAAATTTTAAAAGTTTGTCAAAATTTTTGTTCATTCTCTATTTCATTAAACCTTACGCCATGAATTATCCCATTCCAGACAACCCTCAAGAAATCATTGCCTTAAGACAAAAGCCAGTTGATGAAGCTCTAGTTGCTGCTGCGATCGCAGGTGTAATAAAAATTGTCCGCGATCAAGGTCAATCCCTAGAGGAACTAACAGCTCAATTGCTAGCTGAAGATACTCTACTAGATAAACAGCAGCGACAGTGGCTTAGTCAAGTGGTTGCTCAAGCCTGGGAAAGTTTTTCTTAAATTTGTTAGTGCTTAATAGTTAGTAGTTAGTGGTCTACTAACAGATAAAAAATTCATTGCCAATTATTTTGTGTGGTGTGTGAGTGTATAATGTGTGGTCTAAGATTGGCAATTTGCGGGTGAAAAACAATAACGACTTCCAAGGTAATAGACTTGTGACAAACAACTCGCCAATTCTCAAGGTGATATCTTGATTTGAATCTTGACGCGGATAAATTTAGGATTACGCTTCAAATTCCTCAAAAGTTCAATTATCCGCGATGACAACCAAATAACTAGAAAATGGGTGTGGGGGTATAGGGGTGTAGGAGGAAGAAAAACAATTAAATATTTACCCTTACACTCTTACACGCTGATTGCTGCTTGTGAATGTAGCAACAAGCCATATTCTAATCCTTCTACCACTGCCTGATAGGAAGCCTCCAAAATATTTGTGGAAACTCCTACTGTTGTCCAGCGTTGATGACCACTTCCCGACTCTACCATGACACGGGTTTTGGCTGCTGTACCTGTATGTCCGTTGAGAATGCGTACTTTGTAGTCTGTCAGTTCAAAAGCTGCAATGTAGGGATAAAAATTCACTAAAGCCTTACGTAAAGCTGCATCCAAAGCAGCAACAGGGCCATTTCCTTCTGCTGCTTCCAAAATATTTTTACCATTTACGGTAACTTTAACTGTAGCTAGAGCGCTAGTATTTTCTTCTCCCTGTCCTAACTCGCAGTGGACTTGGAAACCCCTAATTTCAAAAAATAATCGCCGACTTCCTAAAGCTTGGCGCATCAATAATTCAAAACTCGCCTCTGCTGCTTCAAATTGGTATCCTTCACTCTCCAAAGCTTTCAACCGCTCAAGAATTTTTCGGGTTGTGGGGTCGTTTTTATCTAATTCAATCCCAAATGAGCGAGCTTTTGCTAGAACATTACTAACTCCTGATTGTTCGGAAATGACGATCCGGCGACAATTACCAATTTGTTGTGGTTGAATATGTTCGTAGGTGAGGGGATTACGTTCTACTGCTGATACATGGATACCACCTTTGTGAGCAAATGCTGACCTCCCAACAAATGGTGCATGTTCATCTGGAGCAAGATTAACTACTTCACTAACAAAACGACTAGTTTCTGTCAATTGCGAGATTTGGTTCTCTTCTATACATTGAAACCCTAGCTTGAGTTGTAAATTAGGAATTAGCGAACAGAGATTGGCATTACCACAACGTTCGCCATAACCATTGATTGTACCCTGTACCATCCTGACGCCTGTGATGACTGCGGCTAGAGCGTTGGCGACTGCTGTATCCGAATCATTATGAGTATGGATACCTAATTTTGTTCCACTAGGAATAAATTTAACTATATCAGTAATAATTTGCGTAATTTCATGGGGTAAAGTACCACCATTGGTGTCACAAAACACTAGCCACTCAGCACCTGATGCGATCGCAGTTTCTAATGTTTGTAAAGCATAATCCCGATTGTGCTTATAGCCATCAAACCAGTGTTCGGCATCGTAGATCACACGACGCCCTTGAGCGCGTAAGTACTCAATCGTATCGCGAATCATCGCCAAATTTTCAGCCAAAGTAGTCTTGAGTCCTTCAGTGACATGTAAATCCCAAGACTTACCAAAAATTGTTACCCAATGAGTGCCAGCAGCGAGAATAGCTTGTAGTATTGGCTCAGAAGCCACTGTTGTGTTCGGGCGTCGAGTCGAACAAAAAGCCACGATTTCAGCTTGTTTGAGCGGTTCTTCCTGCAATTGCCAGAAAAACTGCACATCTTTAGGATTAGCACCAGGCCAACCACCTTCAATGAAGGGAATACCAAGTTGATCAAGTCTTCTGGCAATACGTAACTTATCTTCTATAGATACAGATAGCCCTTCGCGTTGAGTACCATCTCGAAGTGTAGTGTCATAGATCCAAAGCTGAGGTAAAGAGTTAGCGCTCATAAGATGAGGAGTTGTTCAGACTACAGAATAGAATAAAAATATGTCAGTCAGGATATAGAATTGTCAGGGAGGTCAGGAGTTTATGGGCTTCTAGCTCCTCGCAGTTCGTAACAGCTAGATTTCAAGGTAATTTGTCACAACACTACGCGCTATAAAAATCTGACAACAGATAGTGGCGTTGATACCCTGAGTGCAAATCTAGAAAACATCAACATCGAAAAGTCTGTATTCCTAACAGCACAACTACTTCAGGGTTTTTCAAAACCATAATAATATGACAATATCAAATGATTTCTAAACTTATTCTTAAGCATATGATTGTGATTGTTTCATAACTAAAATAAGATTGGGAAATAGTTTTTTCTGTATCAGAAATAAATTGTTACAATACAACCTAAAACTTGTGTAGTGATCTGCAATGCTCAGGGTGCTAGCTCAAGGTAAAACAAGCGAGTGTATACTCCGAACCAATCTGCGGAGACTTTTGCTGCAAAATGGTATTGACCTCTACAATAGCGGTGCTAAGGTTATTAACTATCGCTTAATCGATAGTTATTCTTTACAAGTGCAAGTAGAAGGTAAATTTGCACCAAGCTAATTGGCGAAAACAAGGGCGGTACTCACTACCTCCTCATTCTCCGCCAATTGATTTGAGTTTAGCTTGTCAAACTCAGCTTTTAGAAGATGTCAAAATTATTAAATTTGATGGATTCTGGGGAGAAGGTTCTCAAGTAGTCTGGACACCAAAAGGTTAAAAAGGAGAAAAAATATGGGTAGATGGACACCACTCATTTTGATGGCTGGAGGTTTGGCAATTTTACTAGGTACGTTACTGGGGATTAGCTTTCCGATGGGCGGACAAAATACTGCTCAAGCTCCAGGAGGAAAAACATCAAAAGTTCTCCCCGCCAACATCAATGTCAACAGCACTGCGACTGGTAGAACTCCCACCAGAACCAACAAAACCAATGTTGCTCAGAACAACGCTGCTGATGACACATTGACCGATACTATGACTGACACAACAACAACTGCTCAAGATAATTCAAATACAACCACCACAGACGATACTCAATCGAATGATACTAACAATAACGAACCAATTCGTGCTTTGTGGTAGTGATTGCTGATCATCGAATTAACAGTTATGAGTTACTAGTTATGAGTTAGGAGTTAGGAGTTATATAGTCAATTGTCAATTGTTGATAGCCATTACTCTTGACTATGGACTCTTGACTACGGACTCTTGACTATGGACTCTTGACTACGGACTCTTGACTAATGACTAAGGATGTTTTGATTATTGGTGGCGGTATCATCGGTTTAGCGATCGCCGTTGAGTTGAAACTGCGTGGTGCGAAAGTCATCGTGACTAGTCGTGACTTCCACGCAGCCGCTACACATGCTGCTGCTGGGATGTTAGCACCGGATGCAGAAAACATCTCAAATCAAGCAATGCAAGATTTATGTTGGCGATCGCGTTCTATTTATCCTGAGTGGACACACAAATTAGAACAACTCACTGGTTTAAACACTGGTTACTGGCCCTGTGGTATTTTAGCACCAGTCTATGAAGAGGACGAGGGACGACATGAGGGACAAGGAGGACAAGGGAGACATGGGGGACAAGGAAGCAGGGATTATTCATCATCTTTGTCTCTCCCTGTGTCTTCTCAAACAGCTTACTGGTTAGACAAAGAAACTATTCACCAATATCAGCCAGGTTTAGGAGAAGAAGTCACTGGTGGTTGGTGGTATCCTGAAGATGCCCAAGTAGACAATCGAGCCTTGGCAAAAGCACTGCTTGGTGCAGCGCAATTTTTGGGTGTGGAACTAAAAGAAGGAATCGCAGTAGAAGGTATCTTGCAGAAGCAAGGGCAAGTTGTAGGAGTCCAAACCAATGCTGGAACTTTGCGTGCCGAACACTATGTTTTAGCTACAGGTGCTTGGACGAATCAATTGTTTACCTTACCCGTACGTCCAACCAAAGGACAAATGCTGAGTGTGCGTGTACCAGAAGCGATCGCGGAATTACCTCTAACACGGGTTTTATTTGGCCATAATGTTTACATAGTACCAAAGCGCGATCGCCGAATTATTCTTGGTGCTACCGTAGAGGATGTTGGCTTTACTCCCCAAAACACACCAGCAGGTATTCAAACTTTACTACAAAATGCTATCCGTCTCTATCCTCAAATCCAGAATTATCCCATAGAAGAATTATGGTGGGGATTCCGTCCTGCTACTCCTGATGAGTTACCAATTCTGGGGAATAGTTTCTGTCAAAACCTTACCTTTGCTACGGGACACTATCGTAATGGCATTCTGCTTGCACCCATAACAGCAGTATTAATTGCTGATCTAATTTGGGAACAAAAATCTGACCCTCTTCTGTCGCATTTTCATTACTCGCGCTTTGAGAACCAATCATCTACCTCCCCTGTTATGCTTACTCATTCCCCTTCACCACTATCCTACGGGCAGATTTCCCAACTCACCCCTACCATTGCTGACACACCACTCGTCATCGCTGGCAAAACTTTCACCTCCCGCTTGATGACGGGAACTGGTAAATATCGCAGTATCGAAGAAATGCAGCAAAGTGTGGTGGAAAGTGGTTGTCAAATTGTGACTGTTGCAGTCAGACGAGTACAAACTCATGCGCCTGGACACGAAGGTTTAGCCGAAGCGCTGGACTGGACAAAAATTTGGATGCTACCAAATACTGCTGGCTGCAAAACCGCCGAAGAAGCTATTCGCGTTGCCCGTTTAGGACGAGAAATGGCAAAACTTTTGGGACAGGAAGATAATAATTTTGTCAAGTTAGAAGTAATTCCCGACTCTAAATATTTATTACCAGATCCCATTGGCACTCTACAAGCGGCAGAACAATTAGTCAAAGAAGGCTTTGCGGTTTTACCTTATATTAATGCTGATCCGATGCTAGCAAAGCGTTTAGAAGAAGTCGGCTGTGCAACAGTAATGCCTCTCGCCTCACCGATTGGTTCCGGTCAGGGATTAAAAACAACTGCTAACATTCAAATCATTATTGAAAATGCCAATATTCCTGTAGTGGTGGATGCTGGTATTGGTGCGCCATCCCAAGCAGCCCAAGCCATGGAAATGGGTGCCGATGCTTTGTTGATTAACAGTGCGATCGCATTGGCAAAAAACCCACCCCTGATGGCACGCGCCATGAATCTGGCAACAACTGCTGGCCGCATAGCCTATCTAGCTGGCAGGATGCCCATCAAAGACTACGCCAGCCCCTCTTCACCAATGACTGGAACAATTACAAATTAAGGATTGGGGATTGGGGATTGGGGATTGGGGATTGGGAAGAGACTTAGTTAAATAATTCTCCCTTGTCCCCCTTGTCCCCCTTGTCCTCGTTCCCCGATCCCCGATGCCCGTTCCTCGACCCTTTTGTAACGAATTATCTCCAATGACAAGAGCAGTCTATTGCATTTATGTAACATAAAATGAATAAGCAGCGTAAGGAATTTATTCATGCCCTACACGACTGAAGAAGGCGGTCGCCTCAACAATTTTGCCCGTGAACCTAAAGTTTACCAAGCAGAGCCTCCTACAGCCCAGCAAAAGCGTAATTATGTAATTATGGGAGTTGTGGGAATACTCCTGGTAAGTGGTTTGATTTTTGTTGCCTTCTCTGTTTCTAATCTTAGTTAATAAAAATTGCTTTCACAAATCAATTTTATTTTACAATTATTCAGGTTTCTAAATTTTTGGAAACCTGGTTTTTTTATCTAATCTTTAAGATAGAGATAGAGGGGGATAGATCAAGAAATTTGCCCTTCAGTACCAAGTTATCGCTATTTTATGCAAAAAATAAATGCAAAATATAAGTATAATAAGATACAACGCCTCTATTCTTATTTCAAACCTTGATTTATCCTGAGCAGAGCAATAACTACTTGAAAATCGTAGTCATAGTTAGATATATAGACTGCTTACATATGCCCTTTAAAGGGATGTACACTGCGTTTCGGCTCCTTAGCCACCATGAGCGTGAATGATACTGCACATTCGGATAAATTTGCGTGGAATCGCCAAGTATACCACCGTCTAAAAGTTGCCCTCAGTCTTGGTTTGCGGCGACAAATTTTGGTAGCGGTATGTGATGATTTAACCCTGAGAAATCAGGTAGCAGCACGTTTGCATTCAACTTTGGCCTATCCAGTAGGTCAAGTGCTGTATCAACCATCAAATACACAAGAAACTAGTACGCCAGCTTATCCACGATTAGTGACTCTGAGGTTGAATTTAAGTGACCCTAACCCGATCACGCAAATAAATCAATGGCTGGTGAATTATCCACCGCCAATTGTTGGTGTGTCTAAAGATAATCCTGGACGGTCACTGCCAGTACCAGCTTTTCAGATTGTAGGCGTTGAGCAGTTGACCAAGCAACCAGTGGCAATGCAACGTTTATTTTTGCACTATTTACGTTTAACTGAACAACATTTATCAAGCCCAGAATCCAGCAGTTTTCTGGAATCGAGTCTATTACTGTGGGTATCGCGTCCTTGGTTGTACGCGATACAACAATCAGCGCCACAGTTTTGGCGTTGTCGTACTGGTGTGTTTGTGTTTGCTGGAGAACCGACACCGACAACTCATACCAAAAACTCACCAGAACGCTTTTCTGGTTCTAGAAGCTTAGATGTAGGAGATATTGAACAGGTAGCCTGGGAAGAACCTATCTCTGGTGACGATTTCCCTGTGGAAGAGATTGATTTTGCGATCCAAACACCTGTAAATCGTGGACACAAACCACAAGAACCTTCACCAATCAAATCAGAATTATTTGTACCAGAAACATTTCAGGAAGAAGCTAGAGCAAGAAATAAAGTTAATATCAGCAAGACTCCATCACCACCACGTTTATCGCACATTAGTAAAGAGTTAACAGAGTTAGTACTAGCAACTCTTAACAGTGCGATCGCCCACGATCAAAATGAGAATGTACAAGTACAGGAACTTCTAGAAGAAATAGACTCCTTACATTCCACAAAAGCTTCACCAGAAACACTGGCAGCAGCTTATCATCGTCTGGGCAACTTGTATCGCCTCCGCATCGAACAGGGACAAACTAACTTAGAGAACTTGATGGTGGCTATTTTGGCCTATCAAGAGGCTATTACCCACGATGAAAGCTCGCCACAAGTCCCAGATATTTTGAATGATTTGGGTACACTCTATTGGATGCTATATCGCACACCACCCAATTCTGAAGAAGGACAATCTTACATAGAACAGGGAATAGAATTTTATCAATTAGCTTTAAAGCTAATTTCACCTGAAACCCATTCAGAAACTTATGCACGTGTGCAAAATAATCTGGGGACTGCTTATGGTGACTTAGCACGTTTTGATCACGCTGGGGAAAACTGGCAAAAAGCGGTTACTGCTTATCGAGAAGCACTCTGCTTCCGTACCGCCGAGATAGAACCATTGAAGTATGCTGCAACTCAGAATAACTTGGGTACTGCTTACTGGCATTTGGCACAATACAATCAACCGATGGAGCATTTAAAGAATGCGATCGTTGCTTACAGTCTTGCCTTAGCCTACTACAACCCAGAACAGGAACCACTCAAATATGGCATGATTCAAAACAACATTGGTACTGCTCATTGGAATTTAGCGCAGTACGAAAATCCAGGGGCGAATCTGCAACTTGCTGTGGATGCCTATGGAGAAGCTTTGAAATATCGTACACCAGCACATGTTCCTGCCGCTTGCGCTGCCACACAAAATAATCTGGGAACTGCTTATTGGCACTTGTCCAACCAGCCACAAATAACCAAAGAAGAACGACAAAAGTTTTTAGAACTGTGCATTAATGCTTATGAAGAATCTCTATCTCTTGCTCATTCTCTCAATGGTGCTGCTTTAAGTTTTGATATTTTTGCAACTCATAATAACTTAGGTTTAGCACATTATAATCTGGCAACCGATCAATTCTTGAATGGTGATAAAACTGCACGTTCTCAACATTTAGAATCATCATTGGATAATCATTTACAAGCATTAAATGGATTAACCCAAAAACCCGAAGCTTACCAAACAACATTTAATTATGTAGTGAAAACTATTCGCGCTTTTCACAGTGAATTAGGAATACAAGGACAAAACCTGGCTTTATCTAAAGTACCTGGTCACTTACTACCAGAGATACTGCCGAAGTTGTAATTAGCGGATATACAGCAGATTACAGGTAAATGAAGTACAGATTTTAAGAATAAAATCATATACTAATAGATTAGGACTTACGCAACTGGCATATTATTTAAGTTCGTAGTGAGGACTTTAGTCCTCAAAATAAAGGCAAGAGCCGCTTACTACAAGCAAAAAATTTTTGTTTTTTGTGACACTTGCGTAAGTCATATAGATTTTCAATCCTGTTCTCTGCTCTAGCAATTACGCAAGGGTACACACAATTCTCATTTTCTTGTATGAAATGGCTTTAGCTCTGATTTTGAGGACTAAAGTCCTTACTACAAACTTAAGAATAGCGTGTTAGGTGCTTTAATGATTTTTTGGCGACAAAGAATATCACCAATATGTGCCTGACACAGCCTGCTTAAAATTTACTTTTTTGACTTTATCAATCAGATTTTATTTGTGATTCCAGAAGAAAATTGTAATATAAAAAAATATGATTCACAAACACCTCAAGTTTTTTATTACCATCCTCATGGAGAATTATGGATTGGTGATGCAATAAAATGGCTACAAACTCTTGCTTCAGAATCAGTAGATTTAGTATTTGCAGATCCTCCGTATAATATTAAAAAAGCTGCATGGGATAATTTTGAATCGCAAGCAGCTTATGTAAATTGGTCTTTAATCTGGATAGAAGAAGTTTCTCGGATATTAAAACCGACAGGTTCATTATATATTTGTGGGTTTTCAGAAATTATCGCTGATATTAAACTACCAGCATTAAAATTTTTTAGTGGATGTCGGTGGCTGATTTGGCATTACAAAAATAAAGCGAATTTTTCAAACGATTGGGGACGCTCTCATGAAAGTATCTTACATTTTAGAAAAACAAAAAATTTTTATTTAAATTCAGATAATATACGTATAACTTATGGACAACACACTTTAAAATATCCACAACATCCCCAAGCAAAAACAAGCCAATATGGCAACAATGGTAAGAATGATAGTAGAATTTGGCATCCCCATCCCAAGGGTGCAAAACCCAGAGATGTGATCGAAATACCAACTACATGTAATGGGATGCATGAAAAAACCAAACATCCAACTCAAAAGCCAGAAGAACTAGTGAGAAAGTTTGTACTTTCCTCATCTTCTAGAGGCGATCTTGTTGTCGATCCATTTTTCGGATCAGGAACAACACTTGTTGTTGCAGAACAACTTGGTAGAAAATGGCTAGGCTGTGAGATTATTCCTGAATATGCAGAATGGGCAGTGGAACGTATAAAATCTGTAAAATATATGTCAGATGAGGAATGGTTTTGGTTTGATCGCAGGAATGAAGAACATAGAAAAAAGATTAGGTAATACGATTTTTGATTCTGTAAAATACAGTTAATTCTTAACTATTACATCTGACGGGGCGACAAAATAGCCTAAAAAGCTTATAGTGTAAAGGATGTAGCACTT
>NZ_JCACKS010000091.1:0-9166 GCF_059505505.1 Pelatocladus sp.
TCTCATGATGTAATCTCTTTGTACTTCAATTTGAAGTGCGGAATGTGGGTTGTAAATCTTGGTCAAGTCAATTTTGTTGACAGTTCTGGTTTAACTTCTTTGGTGGCAGGAATGCGCGATGCTGACAAAGTTAAGGGTAGTTTCCGTATTTGTAATGTTCACCCAGAAGCCAAACTGGTTTTTGAAGTGACAATGATGGATACGGTATTTGAAATCTTTGAAACTGAGCAAGAAGCTTTAGAAGGTGTACCTCGTAGCATAGCTAGCTAAGTAAGTCAGCACAAACCCGCAATTCCTCCCGACACCGAAATTGGGGACTTCGGTGTCGGGAGAAATTGCGAGACTAGCTAGGCAGGCGGGAGTCCCCACACCATAATTTTTGATTTGGTGTGGCGGCGGTTGCCTCGTGAGTTGAGGAGAATTCCCCGACCTATGCGTTGGCGCAGCCTGCCGAAGGCATAGCGAGGGAGGGGAATTGCGACGAAACGAACAATTTCCTGCGCTACTCAACAGGTCGGTCTTGTTCTTCGATGTACTGTTTAAGCTGCTCAACCGTCACTCCTCCACAAGATGCAATAAAGTAGCCATTTGTCCATAAGACATCTTTTCGGTAGAATTCATTGAATCGAAGGTCAAGCGTAAAGGTCGTAACGCAATGAAGACAACGTATCAGTACAGATTTTATCCAGACACTAAACAAAAACTAGAGCTTAACGAATGGCTCAGAATATCTCGCTATTGGTACAACCGCCAGTTGGGAGATAGGTTTGATTGGTGGGAGATGAATCGTACCAGCGTTAACGCCTGCCCGTTGGTGAGCAGCATTGCGGACTTACGCGATAAGCCAAATTTCTATGCTCAGAAAAAGCAATTACCCACTCTGAAGCAGGATTTGGTTAAAGTTTGGCATAGCGGTGAATTGCTTGATTTCTCTCGCGTGGATGCCAGTGTTTTACAGGAAGTATCCAAGCGAGTAGATAAAGCATTTGAGCGGTTTATCGTGGGAGATAGCAACGGCAATAAGTCAGGCAAGCCCCGATTCAAGACCGTTGCAGACTTCACAACGATGACGTTTGCAGATGGCAAGGCAATCAAAATCTCTTTGGTTCGCAAACATTGGATGTATATCCGATTACCTAAGTTGGGCGTGGTCAAAGTTCGGATGCACCGCCATATCCCAGCCATGTTCACCATTAAGCAAGTCAGTGTTACCAAGAAAGCCGATGGTTGGTTCATGCAGATGATGTTGGAAGATCCAACTGTCCCGGACTTTGCGCCTGATAGTGTGATTCCAACTTGGGGTAACTCGCTTGGTATCGATGCCGTGCTGAATGAGGATGTCTATCTGGCGACCTCAGAAGGTAAAAAACTACCCTCACTGAAGCCACTCAGAAAGAATCAAGCCAAGCTTGACCGCATTTCAACGAAGCGAAACAAACGTAAGCGCGGTTCCAAGTCGCGACGCAAACTGGCAAAACGAGAAGCAAAACAGCATCAACGGATTGCCCGTTCTCGTAAAGATTTTCAGTACAAAACCGCTCACAAATTAGTGAGAACTCGAAAGAAAGTCTTTTTTCACGAAGACCTTAACCTCAACGATTTGACTAAACGCAACAAAGCCAAACAGGATGAGTCAGGAACGTTTCTTCCGAATGGTCAATCGGCAAAGTCAGGGCTAAATAAGTCTTGGTCTGATGCTGCGTTTGGTAATTTCTTCAAGACGCTGGACTACATAGCCGCAAAAGCTGGAGCAGTCGTCATTCCGCAAAAACCTGCTTATTCGTCAATGATTCTTTGCTATCGAGATGAAATCATTTTCACCGATTGCAATATCAGAGACTATTGGGATGAGCAACACTCTTTAAAGGTTGACCGCGATATCAATACTGCCATCAACCTAAAAAGGCTTGGGTTGGACATTTTCCCAAGCATAAAACGCCGTAGTGGGAAGTTAATCGTAGTTGGAACTATGGATCACATTACCACGAAGGAAATCCTACACACCCTTCATCGGGCTGTTGGAAGCCTACCCTGTAATCTTTGATTCAGGGTAGGAGGATGTCACTTAATTGAGGGAGACTATTGCAATCTTTTTAGCTGACTTTAAAAGTACGCACCCTTTGTTGTAATTGCTGAGAAATTTCCATAGTTTGCTTTAGTAAGATAGATGTTTGGCGCGAGGAATTACTGGTCATATCCGATATTTTGGAGAGTTCCCCCATCAGTGCAGAGACTTCTGTTGATGTTTGCACCTGGGAAATAGTCGCAACGGAAATTGAGTGTACCAATTGATCAATTTGACGACAAACATCTAGGATTTGGTTTAAATTTTGCTTGGTATTTTGCACTAAACGAGTGCCTTCAATCACCTGTGTGGTTCCCAATTCCATCGCTTTGACAACCTCACTAGTTTCCAACTGGATATTAGCAACAATTTCCTCAATCTCAGTAGTTGCTGTACTACTGTGCGCTGCTAAGATGCCTACTTCTTGAGCAATTGCCAAAAAACCCTGAGCTTCTTCACCCGCATGTGTTGCTTCAATCTTTGTTTTAATAGCTAACAAGTTAATTTTCATGGCAATCTCATTAATTAATGCCACCACACGGGAAATTTTTTGTGAAGATTCCCCTAATCGTTTGACTTGTTTGCCAGTGTCGTCTACTGTTTCTCGCAAAACCATAATGTTCTCAACTGTCAAATCCATTGCTGAACCTCCAGTCTCTGCAACTTGGTAGGCTGTACGAGCAACTTCTGCTGCTTGTTCGGCGGTTTGTGCCACATCTATGATCGAATGCTGCATTTTGTCAACAGCTTTGAGAGTCCGGCTGATTTCCTTTGTTTGTTTGAGAGACTCAACTGCGAGTTGATCCATTGCTTCAAAATTACTAGCGATCGCTACATCTACCTGAGAAGCAGTCTGTTTGACTTGGATAATAATTTCTTGCAAGTTTTCCAAGATATAGTTCAAAAATTCAGCAATTGTGCCAATTTCGCCGGATGAAACTTCCGCACGTACTGTCAGATTTCCTTGGGATGCTTCCTGAACTTGATCAATAAGTTGCAGTAACTGCAACTCTAGTTGTTCTTTCTGTAAACGTTGTTGTTGTGAAACTGTTTCTGCGATCGCTCGCCCTTTTTGGGCTTGTTCTAATAAATTCGTTCGTTCTAATGACAGACCGACTATTCTAGCAAACTGCTCGAACAAATCAATTTCTGACTGCTGCCAAAATCGTGGCTGGGAACATTGATGAGCAACAAGTAAGCCCAATAATTGATCATCCAATAGGATTGGAACTGCTAAATGTGCTTTGACAGCAAACCGTTCTAGTTGCTGAATATAACAATCACTTAAATCTGTTTGGTAGATATCATTAATGGCAACAACCTCACCCAGTGGATGCTTATCGATATAATCTACTAGACAAGGATCATTGACTTTTACTCCCAAACAGCGAGGCCAACCCGTCTCTACTGATTCAGCAATGATACTACCAGAAAAATCTTCGTCGATTATATAAAAAATTACTCTATCAACTTTTAGAGCTTGATGAAGATTTTGTACTGCTAAATGATAAATATCTTCAGAACTATTAGCTCTAGACAAACTAATAGCAGTATCTTTAAGAATCTGGGTAACTTCTAGCAAACTGACACGTTCTAACGTCAATCCGACTTGAATTGCTAACTGTCGTAAAAAATTAACTTCATAGGGCTGCCAAATATGGGTATTGCGACAGTGATGAGCAATCAAAAAGCCAAAGAATTGCTCATTTTTAATGATAGGAACAACTAAGTTTGCTTTAACTTGTAATCTTTCCATTAACTTGAGATGTTCCGCACTCAAGCCTGCTTCCAAAATATTGTTGACGATTGAAACACGACCTTTGATGTAAGCTTCAATCAAGTTTGGAGAAATACAAGCATCATGAATCGAATTTTCCACAGTTACGGGAAAATCGGTCACAACAGATTTGGCAATTACTTTCCCACCTGTACAACTGTTGAAGCGATAAATTACAACTCGATCTGCTGTGAGTGCAAGTCTGGCTTGTTGTACTGTAAGGTTGAATAATTCTTCAGAAGTACTAGACTGTCGAAGAGAGTGTAAAATATTTGTTAATAACTTTAATTCTTCAGTTTCATCTGTTTGCTCTTTCAGCAAGTTTTGCAGTTGATTTGCCATTTGGTTAATGTTAGAACCCAAGACTGCAAATTCGTCAGAACCAGCTATAGCAATACGTGTATCTAGACTGCCTGTAGCTAATTTTTTGACTGCGGTAGTAGTAGCTATAATCGGTCTAATCAGGCGGTTAGCAAGAATTGCCGCAATACTACCAACAAGGAATGCGATCGCGATAGTTCCTATTTGGAAAGCTAACAATAATTGTCTTTGATTTGCAAAGGCTGTATCTATATCTGTAGTTAATATTAATCTCCATTGAATATCCGGAAGTTCCTCTATTTTTGATAGAGGTACATAGGTGACTAATTTTTGACTATTTTCTTTTTTATCAAAAAATATTTGACTCGTTACCTGATTTTCGATTGGCGATGGCTTCCATTCGGGGAATACTTCTACTAAATTCTTACCCCATTGATATCTTTTTTTACTAAATATTATTCTTCCTGATGAGTCTACTATAGTGTAATTGTCTTCATTAATTTGGAAAATGGCCAGTGCCTGATCTAATGATTCTATAGGCATAACTGCCCGTACAATATATAAAGTCTTCGCCGTACTACTATCTTTAACAGGTGCAGCTAAATATATCCTGGAATTTTCTAACTTTTTTAATGACAAAATTGGACTTATATAAGGCTTGTCAGTATTGCGTACTACTTGAAAATAATCCTGATTTTTTTGATTAGAAATCTGTTGACCTTTCGAGTCAGCAACTAGATTACCATTGAGGTCTAATAAAGCAATACTCTCAAACTTTTTTCCCGTACTTGATATATAATTCTTTAATTTTGCTTCAAGATTTTGTCTATTTTGAGCTTGCTGTATCTGAAAATCACCAAAAAAAAATTGTTGAGAAATCCTCTGAATATCCTCAGAGTTTACATACAGAAAATTATTTATATGATCTGCTAATAACTTCGCTTTATCTTGCTTAGTTTCCGTAATTTCTTTCATTGTTGATTGACTTACCAATCGATAAGCAAGCCCTCCAATTGTTAATGCAGGTAGCATACCGATTGCTACAGCAAACACAAGCATTTTTGTACGCAGGCTCATCTCTCTTATCGATGAGAAAATGCTCTGGAGGGAGAAGTTAAAATAATTATTGTTGGGCTTTTTGACAGGTTCTTTCTGTAATGGAAGCATTGGTTTCTTCACTTGTGCGGTTTTTTATGGATTAGTTTTCTGAACCTCAACTACCTTTTATATCATGTCCGCTTGAACACTTGAAGCAAATTTGCGACTATAAAGCTTCTCTGTTGCTTAAATTGACACCAATGTACAGCAATGAACTCTACAGAGTAATAAGTTGAATTATAAATATCCTTCCTTGTTAGCAAATTTACGCAAACGTGGTAAGCACTGACGTTGATAAAAGCTGCTCAAAGTAGAAACTGGTAGATTATATTCTGCTGATAACTCCTTCCAGCCTACCTCTGGTGGTAAGCGTTTCAAAATTAACACTTGACAATTGACATGCGGATGTCCTTGAACGTGAGTGCTGCATAGTTCTCCATCAATATCTTCTTGGACCCATGACTTCACCGTTTCTAAAATTGGAGGTATATCAGGAGAAGCAGGTAACTTATCTTCAGGATATATAGTTTCAATGCGATCGCCAGAAGCAGACTGATTAATACTGGGAAGAGCTTTTTTAGCATTTTCCTCCCGTTGTTGAGTGTAAAAATCTTGCAGTCTCCATCTCAAATAAGCATTCAACCAAGTAATCACAGATCCCCGCGTTGGATCATATGCTTTACAAACATTGGCACAGAAGTACAACCACGTCTGTTGCAGCGCATCTTGATAATAAGGTGTACTCTCTTTCCAAAGTTTGCCAGTACTCAAGCGAATAATTTGTGTCAATCGCTTTTGACGCTGTGGACTTCCAACTGGATATCCACAGGCTTCATCAACTAAGCGTCGTAAGTTTTCCTCCAATGTTTGCATAATATTTTCAGGAACACAGCAAGCCTTTTCTAAGTATTGCGTAGAATTGGCATTTGAGATCGGGGATTGGGGATTGGAGATTGGGGATTGGGATGAAGATGTGGTGACACGGAGAATTGATCAAAAATATTCCCCATTTCCCCGATGTCCCCCGTGTCCCCCGTGTCTCCTTTGTCCTGATCCCCGATCCCTGATACCCAATTAAACTACAGTCCTATCCAAGAAAGAAGCACTCGCCACCAAGAAACACTAACCTGACCGTTGAGGTTCATTTTTTTACGGATATCTTGAATATTCCAATTGGTTAGTTTAGCAAGAGTTTGTGCTTCTTGTTCAAAGCGTTTTCCTAAAGACCTTTTGTATTCTCTACCTGCTTGACACTTTGCTTCACCTGTGAATGGATGTTGCAAAATATAACGTCCTTGGAAGTTTTGACGGTTAGATGTTTCTTGGAAGATTAAATCTTCGGGAAATTTGTCGCGGGTGTAGCGGACGTGGAGACGAGTAATAAAAACGTTGTTGGAAACAATAGAACCACGAAAAGGTGCTGGTTGATTAATATCTGGAGGGAAATCATTTAACCAAAATACACCTGCTTGTTTGAGTTCTTCTGAGTTTAGCGGTTCAGCAGAACAGGGATCACAATTACCCATATTCCAAGCGTATTCTAAAAATCCCACTTTCCGATTTTCTTTTGTATAAGCAGTTTGAAACATAGATTTATAAAATTCGCCAAATTCGTTTTTGACAAACAAAGGAATATTCGTGTCAGAAGGAACTTTGACGGTGCGGTAGTTGGTAAGTTCTGCTTGTCCTTTAGGCGAAAGAATATAAACTATTAAATCTTGATCTGTTGCAGCATTGATCATACCCAAACGAATTGGCAGCATGAATTTGGGCGACTGGTAAGATATTTGCAAGGGACGCAAGTTTTGATAACCCGTCTGATCAAATTTTTCTAGATTGACTTTAGCCACAAAAAACTTCATCTTTTGGCGAATGTAAGGCTTTAGTAACTGTTTCGCTCCTCTGGGAATTTTGTAACCGTTACGAATTAGCCAAGTTTCCAACCCGCCTGATTCTTTGGCACTCAAAATTACAATATCGTATTCACCAACGTTAAATCGTGCTTCAACAGTCACACCCAAATTCTGACTGCTGTTTCTTCTGTGTCCCTGACTTTCTGCTGATGGTGCTGGCGCAGCTTGCAACAATCTATCTTCGTAGACAGGAGCGCAAGGATCAGAGTCATAATACTCTACTAATCGTGGTGCGCTAAAAGCATCCAAACGTTCGATAATTTTAGGATTGCCGACACGTACTTGTTCTTTTTGGATAACAGTAGGTACAGGTACAACGATCGCAAAATCTTTCACATCTCCTTGATAATCATTAGCCATCGTCAACACAGTCCGATCATCATTATGTGCGATCGCCACCTGCGAAGCCTTGTTATACAATTTCGTATCCGCTTTAGCAACATAAAAACCGCAAAAAGCCCAAGCTGTAGGTGCAAAACAAAATACAATCGCAAATATCAGCAGTAACGAAATCAAGAATCTTAAGTGTTTCATAAATTTAAGTTTTTAAGTGATTAAGCAAAATTAAATTCATTTGTGGAGGTCAGGGAACGGGGAACGGGGACTAGGAAGTAACTTGTTAAATAATTCTCTGTTGTCTTCCTTGTCATCCATGTCCCCCTTGTCCCCAATCCCCCCTCCCCACCCAAAACGAGGTGCTTCCCAAATCACATCCAGTAGCACCGTCAAAGGGGCTAGGGTAAATAATGCCCAGAAAACAGCAGTAGAGAGAAAAAAATAATTCCGTAAAATAAAAGTTAATATGGCGATGCACATTGCCCAAACTACACGCGCCATACGAGCATTGGGAATTGAGCGAGGATCTGTCACCATGAACAAGGCAAAAAGTAGCAAAGATCCGCTCATTAAGCGGTGACAATAAACATCCCAAGTCCAACTCAAATAAAAATTACGCATTGCTTCTAAGACAGCATATGCACCCAAAAAAGCAGCTGTCGTGTCCCAACGTCCGACTTTTTTGAGAATCAAGCCACCAGTTCCAACAAATAACAACCCATACCACCAATCTTCACCCCACTGTCCCGGAGAAACCCAAGCATCGGGAGTGAGTATTAAAGCTGAGATAATCCCAAAATTGGCAGGGTTAAAGAAATGTTTATCGCCTATTTTGAAGACAAACTTACTGGCGATCGCAACTACTGCTGCAAATACCATTGTCGTCCAATGGTCAGCCCGTAATAGTAAACTAAGTCCCAAAGCAGTAATTAAAGGACTGCGAAGATTTGTTATTTGTCCCTTGTCATTTATCCTTTGTTCTGGATAAATAAATTCTGTTAACCGACCAATGAGGAATGACAACAACCATTGTGTTGACAGACAAGTAACTATTGTTACCGCAATCCACTCTGATCGTAATGTCCAGTCTCTTGTGCCGATTCCCAGTACCAGGAACAAAGACAGAAAAAGAATTTGATAATCGCGTATATCTCGTATACCGTTGAACATCATTACCCGTTAATTCAGGGATTACCCTTAAATTTGTTCTAATCTAGACGGGTAAAGGCTGAAACTATGGCGTTGTTACAGAATTTGTTACACAAAGAGGTAGAAAAATGCATTTTTTGACTTTTGCATCATTAGACCTCTTGCAAAAGTCGAATGAACCCCCCTCAATCCCCCCGTGAACGGGGGGAAGATTTAGTTCCCTCCCCGTTTACGCTTAGGGTTAGGGTGGGGTAAAAATATTTTTGCAAGAGGTCTATTACCAACAAGAGCCAGAGGCTTTCATTATTGCGAGTAGTAGTCCACCACATTAATTTTGATGGGCTGCAAGATCCCCAACTTTTTTAAAAAGTCAGGGATCTGTCCCCTCGCAACTTCTCAGAACTTATGTGCTGAAGTACTAGTAGAAAATGTGAGCAATTTAATGTTTGTAGGCAATACCTTCGCCAAAATAAAGAGGGCTTTCCGTAGTAGAGTTATTGTTTACCA
>NZ_JCACKS010000092.1:0-9118 GCF_059505505.1 Pelatocladus sp.
CACCCTAAGAGCTAGTCACATAAAGGCTTTGATAGTTGTCGGAGATGTCTAATCCTTCAAAGGCTTTTTCTTACTTTTTCAGCAAGCCCTAATTACTGAGCAGTGTTAGCGATGACACCAACTAAATTCAAGTTTTTCAAAATGTCTGTCGCTTGAATTAAATCAGCTTGGGAAACTTTACCAACGCGTGACACCATGATGATGCGATCGCACAAGGTTGCTAAAATTCTGGCATCAACTGTCTTGACAATCGCAGGAGCATCGATGAATACTAAGTCGTAAGTTTGCTCAAACGACTCCAGCAGTTGTTTCATTCGTTCCGAACTGAGCAATTTGATTGGATCTTCGGCGGGGGAACCAGCTGTTAAAACATCAATTGAGGGGTGAACTGGTTGAATGTAACGTTGATCAGATGTATCGGTTTCATCAAGCAACAGCAGAGATAATCCCCAGTCGTTGGAGAGTTCCAAGGTTTTATGCAGACTCGGTTCTCGCAGATTGGCATCAATCAATAGTACCCGTTTATGCATACGAGCAGCACTCACCGCTAGTCCCAAAGCAATGCTTGTCTTACCTTCTTTTGGTTGTGCGGATGTCAACATCACAGATTTAGAAGACACAGAAGATGTGACGATTTGCAGGTTTTGATAAGCGATATCTAAGCTTTCGTGGGATGGCCAAGTAGCATATACAGGTAGAGTTTTGGTCTTAGATGTGTCTTTGTCTTGATCTTTGTGAGAATGCCATATTTTTGGTAAGTTTAAAAGCTGTTTGTAACGACGAGGTTTGCTGAGTTTTGGAACTGTTGCTAGTAACCGCAGATGCGTCAGCTTTTGTAATTCTTGGGGAGAATAGACAACATTGTCAGATAATTCTCGAATGATCGCTGTTCCTACACCCAACAAAGGTGCGAGAATTATTCCTCCCAAAATAAATAATAAGCTGTTGCTACCTAAATCAGTTCCGCGCAGGGGTTCTTCCAATACTTGCAAATCAGAGCCTGTTTGAGCAATTCTTAATCCTAAAGCCTGTTGCGCTGCGGTCATTTGCTCAAGCTTTTTGCGAGTTGCTTGCACTTGCGGTAACAAACGATTGTATTCGGAGATGAGGGTAGGATACTTGTTGAGTTCTGAGCGAATTTGCTTTTCTGATTGCGCCAAACTCTGTTCATTGGCGCTTAGTCCCTCAGCAGTTGTTTGCACGTCGATTAATTGTTGCATGAGCTTTTGGTCGATTTCTCCCAGCAATCCTTGGATTAATTGAGGTTGTTCTGGGTTTGCTTGCGGAGATGGTTTTTCTCCCAACGCTTGCTTGAGTGCTTCCCACTTGCTTGAGTCTTCCGATTTAGTGTCAGTTACTTGTTTGGCTAAGTCTTTGGTGGAGTGCGATCGCTCAATTTCTGTTTGCAATAACTCTAGTTGACTTTGGTGCTGTTGAATCAAATTTTGGACTACCGGAGAGTCATCTGTAAAGCGTTGGCGTTCCTGACTCAAAGACAGTTCTGTTTTTTGAATTTCATCCAGTAAAGTTTGATAGTGGTTCGACTGACTTACAGGCGAGGGTGACGGAAGAGGTATATTTTGGGGAGAATAAGCTATTTCCTTTTGCAGGTTTTTGTGTCGTGCTTGGACATCTTGCAATTGAGCGCGAGTGGTTTGTAATTGTTTTTTAATTTCTGAAAGGTTTTCTAGCAGAATTTTACCTTGTACTTCTGGGTCAATTAAATTGTACTTTTTGCGAAACTTTTCAAGATTTCCTTCTGCTTGCTTGACTTCCTGCTTGATTTTAGTGAGGCGATCATTAACAAAATTTAGTGCTTGATCAAGGCGCTGTTTTCGTTGTTTAAGATCGTAATCTTTGTATACCTTTTGCAGAGCTTGTAGAACTTTCTGCGCTTTTACCGGATCGTTGCTCTCAAAGGAAAGTTCAAAAACTTGTCCAAAAACTTGATTAGATCCTCCTCCAGCATCAATGACAGTAATTGCTAAAGGTCTTTTTTGAGGATTTTTATGCTTACCTTTGATATCTTCAACTGTCAGATCAGGATACTCAGAACGCAATGAATCTACAGCTTTTTTAATTAGTTTTGAACTAAGGATCAAACCCAATTGAGGATTGTATTCTACACCTTTCAATGTAGATAAAATTGTATTTTTGTTTGTATTTATTGATATATCAGTTGCTGTTTTATCTTCAGTTATATCAGACTCAACCAGTAACTGCATAGAGCTTTGGTATGTAGGTTTTGCTTTCAAAGCCAATAGACCTGCAACTGATATCACCACACAGGAAATACCCAAAATTAAAACGCGTCTACGAAACAAAAATGTAGATATTTGTTTGATGTCAGCCGTGTCTTTTTGGGAAAGTAAAACCAGTTTACCTCTATCCAAACTAGTATCATTCATGCTCAGAATCCTCTATTTTTAAACACTGTTTTTCAAATCAAGAGTCATGTATTCTTGATTTAACAAGGTTGAATGTAGATTGTTTGTAATTACCACCTACTCAATAACTTATAATTTGATTTTTAGGTGTAAAACTTTAATGACAATAACCGTCAAATTTGCATTTCAGATATTATAAAGTTATCGGTTGAAGAACAATTGAATTTAATTTTGACTTCAGAATCATGTAAGTAAGTCGGCAGAAATAAAGCTAATTTGTTAGGGTCGTCATTTGTCATTTGTCACAAATAAGGGTTTCAGGCACGTTTCGTTTTCGTAACATAGTTATATATATTCACGCTGAATTATGTAAATAGGCATAAATAAGCAAAGAGAAGAGACTCGATTGTTAGTTGATAATTTTCGCTATTTTGAGTTCATATCAACCTAAAGTAATCATCCCGAAACAGTCAACCCTATTGGGCAATCTTTACCATTTCCTAATTAGGCTATCTTAGAATAAACAATGAATTATTTTTTGTATTTTATACAATGCTTTTTATTATTTTACTTCTGGTAAAATTTTTTGCTGATATTTTGTCTCTACTGTAAGCTAAATACTTTTAAACTTACGATTCGTACGTTAAATTTGGTATATTAACAAACTTAATATTATCTAATCTTAGCTTTGAATCTAAATGAGGTCATGAAGATGAAAGGCTTACTATTTTAAACTTTTTTAGCTTAGGCTTTCAATCACCACCGATTCTTGTCAAGCCTGATCAGTGAATAAATGACAACATATATAAATTTGAATATTTCTTGCTCAACAATTGAAAATAGAGTGACTTTGTATAATAAGACCATTAAATAAAAATTTGTAACTAATTCAAAAAATATAGTTTATCCCTATACTTTGTATTTTTAGTCTCAAACACAACAATTAAATTACTTAAATAATTTTATTTTTTGCTCAAATAAAATTAAAGATTATGTAAAGTCATTTATACTTGATGTTTAATGTTTGTCATTCGACTTGGTGTCTACCTTACGGTAGGTGCGTAGCGATTTGGTGCAAGTAGCCGATTGCACGTTTAAATTAAGGTTTATTTTTTCACCACAGAGACACTAAGACACAAAGAAAACGATGCTTTGAAGGTTACACTTTGACATCCTACCAAACTAGCTTGATTTAGATGTACTTGTTGAGGTTAATTCTGCTTCTCGCCGTCTAGGTACTTCATAAGTCATAAAATCATAAGCCATACTTGTTTTAGGAAAAATAGCACGGGCTTCTTCAAGTAAATCTTTTAACTCTATACCGTTTCCAGGAGCATAACGAGGGCTAAAATGAGTCATGATCAAGCGATGCACCCCAGCTGCTAGGGCTGTTTGCGCTGCCATAGTAGATGTAGAATGCAGACGCTGAAAAGCCATATCAGCATCTTGGTGAGAAAAGGTTGCTTCGTGGATTAATACATCTGCATCCTGTGCTAATTCCACTGCATTTTCAGAATATATTGTGTCTGTGCAGTAGGCTACTTTGCGTCCAATTTCTGTTGGACCGCTAAAATCTGCGCCATTAAATATCCTTCCATCGGGTAGACTAACGGTTTCACCACGTTTGAGTTGACCATAAACTCGGCCAGGGGGAATTCCCATAGCTTTGGCTTTTTCAATATCAAAGCGTCCCGTTCGGTCTTTTTCTGCGACACGGTAGCCGAAGGTAGTAATACGATGATGTAAAGAATTACAGGTGACAGTAAACTCGTCATCTTCGTAAATTAGTCCTGGACGGACAGCATGAACTTTGACAGGGTAAGAAAAATGTGTGTGAGAGTAGCGCAAGGCTGATTGCAAATATTCATTCAATCCGGGTGGACCATATATATCAATGCGTTCGACATTACCTGCTAAACCACAACTAGCTAGCAGACCCATTAAACCAAAGATGTGATCGCCGTGCATGTGAGTAATAAAAATTCGGGAGAGTTGGCTACTTTTGAGTTCACTGCGTAAAAGTTGGTGCTGAGTACCTTCGCCACAATCAAATAGCCACAACTCTGCTCTTTGAGGTAATCTCACAGCGACACTGGAAACATTACGCGATCGCGTTGGTACACCGGAACTCGTCCCTAAAAATGTAATTTGCACAGCGTTATACCCACTCTCCTTTAACTACTCACTGAAATTTGGTGCTTCATTTTATATAGTGGCATGGAAATTTGATAGTTTGCTGTCTGGTTTGGCGATCGCAGTACGCACAGAAAACAAAGATATTACTTCTTTTAATACTCTTGGTAACAAGAAAATTGCTGTGGAGATTGGGACTACACGTGCAGATAAAGCTAAAACTGTCCCTGGTGCTACAATTCGAGAATTTAAATCTGTACCCTTAGCATTACAGGATTTCGAGGTACTCCACTGTCAATACGGTTCGGTTAAGAATTTTTCGTCATAATTTTGGGTATGTACCAGACGCGATATATCGCGTCTTTTCAAACATCCTGTTAAATAAATACAGATAATTTACATTTGATAGCAATTTATTTACATTATTTTTATAATAAATCAGTTTTTTATGTCATCAAAACGCTAAATTAAAAATATTATTTATATATCAAAAAGCAGATTATTAGCATATTAGCTCAAGTAATTTATTAAGATTTACGACTAAAATTGCCTTATGTTAAGCAGATATCGGATATCGAATATCCGACGCTTATTGCAGTTTTTATTGATATGCATTTTTGCCTGTGGCTTATGCATAAAATATTTTCCATCATGGGTAAGAATATCTCGCGAAGCAATCCCAGTACAGACAATAGTTAAAAATGAATACGATCAGGACTTTCTTGCTACATCTAGTGATTTTAGTCAGCGACTAGAGCAAGCTTGGAAAAGCTATGAAACCAGAAATCTCCCAGGTGCGATCGCACATCAAAAAACAGCTTCAAATATAACAATTGTCGAGAATTTGGTCAGGGTATATCACGAAATAGGTGAGTCGAAAGAAGCGATCGCCTATTATCGTCAAATTAACGATTGGTCAAATGTAGGACAAATTATTATCGAGCAAGCGCAAGCATATAATAACCTGGGTAAACCAAATTATGCGAGGATGCTTTCTGACATTGCGTTACAAATAGCTCATACTTACAATGATGACGGTTTAGAGTCTACTGCTTTACGCGTTAGAGGTGAAGCTTATCGAATCGCAGGTAATTATCACAAAGCGATTAGTGATTTAAGTTTTAGCATTAAACTTGCTCAAGATACTCATAATTTAGCATATCAATCGGCTGCTTTCAATCAACTAGGAATTACTTATATAAATTTGGCGAAGAAAAATTATAAATATGCCAAAACAGCTTTGAAGACAGATGATAATCATGAAGCTCAAGATTTTCAAAAGCAAGCATGGCAATTTGATTTAAAAGCCTTAGAAGCTTTTCAAAATAGTTCAAATGTTTCTCAAAAATACAAAGATAAAATAAATGAAATTAACTTATTAATTTATTCTATTCCACCTGCCAATCGGCTTGGTAAATCACAATTAGTAACAGCAAAAATACAACTAGTTTTATGGCTGTTAGAACGCTTACCAAGTTCCGATGCTAAAGCTTATGCAGCTATTGAATTATCTGAAGTATTGCAATATTTACCATTTGAGCAAGATTTATCTTTTGCCAAATGTCCAGCTAATTACCAAGAATCACAAGCAATTAATTTACTCAATCAAGCTGTATCAATTGCTCAAGATTTGCCAAACTATCGGGCTTTATCTTTTGCTTTTGGTCATCTTGGTCATATTTATGAGTGTAACCACAACTATGATCAAGCACTAAAGCTAACACAAAAAGCACAACAAGCTGCCCAAATAAAGCCGAATGCTCAAGATAGTTTGTATTTATGGTATTGGCAAGCAGCAAGAATTTTAAAATCACAAAATCGACCAATTGGAGCGATCGCAGCTTATGAACAAGCTGTGTCTACTCTAGAAAATATCTACACTCAGATAGTTGTTATTAATCCAGACTTACAGCTAGATCCTTATGATACCTTGGAATGGATTTATCACGAGTTGATCACACTGAAGTTAACTCTAGAAGATGATCAGGGTGAATCAAGTCATCTTTATTCTACAATCACCAGCCTTGATGCTCTTAAACTAGCAGAAATCCGAAATTATTTTCGCAAAGATGATATCGCGATCGCACTTCATCAAGCCAAAGCCGATTTATTAAGTGCTAACACAACTACTGCTGTATTTTGGTCGATAGTTTTAGAAGATCGTACCGCAATTGTAGTTTATCTTCCTAATGGTGAAACCAAATTAGAATGGATTAAACTTGATCGCCAAAGCTTCAAAGATGAAATTAAGAAATTTCGCCTTGGACTAGAGAGACGTAGTGATATCATTTACCATCGCAGCCAGGCACAAAAGCTATATGATTTGATAATTCGTCCTTTTGCTGCTGATTTAGAATCACTACAAGTTAAAACACTAGTTTTTATTCCAGATGATTTTCTGCGTAGTGTACCAATGGCTGCACTACATAACGGTAATAAATTTTTAATTCAAAAATATGCGATCGCATCTACCCCTAGTTTGAGTTTGACAGATCCATTCAAACTCAAATCTGAAAAAATCAAAGCATTAGCTGTGGGGTTGACTCAAGATGCAAAGGTTGATGGGCGTACATATAAAGCTTTGAGTAACATCAAACAAGAAATCAAACAGGTTTTAATGCTGATACCGGGTAGCAAGCAGTTATTAGATCAGAATTTTACACGCGATCGCCTGCAAGCAGAACTCCACCGCAGTATTTATCCGATAGTTCATATTGCTACTCATGCTGAATTTGGTATTGCTCCTGAAGATACATTTTTGATCATTGGTAACAACGAAAAGCTTACCATTACAGACTTATATAGTATGATTCAAAATGTATCTCATGGTATAAATTCAGTTGATTTATTGTTATTAACTGCTTGTGAAACTGCCCGTGGAAATGATGATACTAACTTAGGTTTAGCTAGTGTAGCAGTCTGTGCAGGTGTCAGAAGTACTTTTGCTTCTTTATGGTCAATCGATGATGCAGCTACAGAGATTTTAGTCACAAAATTTTATCAATACTGGCACAATTACGGTTTCACTAAAGCAGAAGCTTTGCAAAAAGCCCAGCAAGACCTGATTGCTTTAGGGAAAAAATATGCTCATCCTTATTATTGGGCGCCTTTCATTCTTCTAGGTAATTGGTTGTAGGAAAAAAATATAATACAAGTAGTTGAACAAAATTAAATTCATTTAAAACTTGATTGATATTATCCAATGCCTATTTATAATTCGATTGGTCAACAATACTCCAAAACTCGCGTTCCTGATGCTCGCATTATTCATAAGTTAATAGAATTACTCAATTTACCCAAGGATAGCATCATCGCTGATATTGGGGCTGGTAGTGGTGGTTATAGTTTAGCATTAGCTAACCAAGGATTTTTTGTTAATGCTATTGAACCATCTTTAGTTATGCAGAAACAAGCCGTAAAACACCCAAAAGTTAAATGGTTTACTGGCTATGCAGAAGATTTGCCTTTGCCAAACAACTCTGTTGATGCTGTCATAAGTATACTGACAATTCATCACTTTTGTGATCTCACAACAGCTTTTCAAGAAATGCATAGAGTAGTCAGAAACGGTGCAATTATTTTGCTAACTTTTGATATTAGATTTGCTCAGAAGATATGGCTTTATGATTATTTTCCCTTTTTGTGGGAAGATGCTCTACGATTTTTTCCACTTAGTGAGTTAATTAATTTGGTGCAAGTTAATACCAAAAGACGTGTTGAAGCCATACCTTTTTTATTACCTCATGATTTGTCTGATTTATTTGCAGCAGCAGCTTGGAGGCGTCCAGAATTATATTTACAGCCTGAAGTACGTGCTGGGATATCGTCTTTTCCTTTAGCTGATGCACATTTAGTCGAACAAGGAGTCAAGTTACTAGCAACTGATTTAAGTAGTGGTAAATGGGATGCAAAGTATGGCAATATTCGCAATTTAACAGAAATTGATTTGGGTTATCGTTTTTTATGTACAACGATGAATTGACTTTGGCGATTGGAGTATTCTGTCCTATTAATTTTGATGAGTTGTGGGTGTTCAGATTCCTTCAAAATTAATGCGATAAACCACTAAAAGTCGTCGTTAAGGACTATATCAATACGCTTGGTGTTAGAGGATAGACCTCTTGCAAAAGTCGAATGAACCCCCCTCAATCCCCCCGTGAACGGGGGGAAGATTTAGTTCCCTCCCCGTTTACGGGGCTGCGGTTTACACATAAATCCTCTGATCCCCCTAAATCCCCCTTTTTAAGGGGGACTTTGATTCTAGTTCCCCCTTTTTTAAGGGGGGTTAGGGGGGATCAAAACGCTACTAGGCAACTTTATAAGACTTCTGTGTACACCGTAGCTTTATAAGGGGGTAATAATGTAATTAAAATTACAGCCAATCACTTTTCAAACAACCTCTTAAGCCGACAATTCTTTGTACCAGACGCGTAGCAAGATCCCCCAGGGGAATTTCGCGTCTCTAACACCAATTTTCTGTACGAAAAATCCTTAACACCAACCGTATTGAGGACTATATGGAAGTTGTGCGATCAATCCGCATTACATTATTAATGCATCGCCTTACATTGTGAATGTATCACCCTACATTATTAATG